>CAZLYG010000036.1:1290-18998 GCA_964563075.1 uncultured Steroidobacteraceae bacterium
TTTGCTGGATGCAACGCACAATCCATTCCTGATTGCGCTTGCCACGAGCGTCGGTGCCGCGGTTCATGCCACCACGGTATTCAAGCAGCGAGAGCGTCCCCTGCGACGCGACCCGATTCCGGACCATGAGCGCGTGTACGAAGCCATTGCCGAGAAAGACCCGGGCAGAGCGCAGGAGGCGATGCGCTCGCTGATCAAACTGGCGCGCAGTGACACCCCTGTCACGCACACGCGTTCACACCCTCGCACCGGGCGCAGAGAGCGGCGAGCGCCTACCTGATTTCGACGACGGTGACAGATTTCGAAGGCAGATCGAGCTCCAGCCCTCGAGCTGTGCCCTGCGTGGACACAGCGACAGGCTTGACCACGTCGGGTGCCTCGAAGGTGTTGACCGAATCTACCCGCGCTGCCGTGAGAACCTGACCGATGGCCGAGTGGGCTGCCCCAGCGCTGGTGGCCAGATGCAGCCTCAGCGACTCGTGCGCATCGAGGTTGACCGCTGCCAGCCAGACTCGCCCCTGGCCGTCACGCGCCGCAATGGCGTCCACTCGCGGCAACGTGGCAGATCCCGCCGAATAGACGCCCGGTGCGAGTCGCACCGGCAGAAAGGTGGCATCCTGGAACGGCACGTAGAGCTGAAACACGTGGTAGGTGGGCGTGAGGACGAGCTTCTCGCCTCGCGTCATGATCATGGCCTGCAGCACATTGATCATCTGGGCGATGTTGGCCATCTTCACCCGATCGGCGTGGCGCGCGAAGATGTTCAGGTTGAGCGCTGCCAGGATCGCATCCCGGAGCGTGTTCTGCTGCACCAGATAGCCCGAGTTGGTTCCCGGGAGAGGTGCCAGCCACACTCCCCACTCATCAACGGCCAGGGTGATCTTCCTGTCCGGGTCGTACCTGTCCATGATGGCCGTGTTCTGCGAGATCAGCGTGTCCATGTGCAGCGTATCCGCGAGCAGCAGCGCATATTCGGACTCATCGAAGCCGGTGCTCGGGTGCTTGGGCGGCCAGCCGGCGGAGGTGTAGGAGTGCAGCGATACTCCCTCCATGTCCCAGCTCCAGGGCCGCTCCTTCCATGCTCTCATGACCGCCTCGACATAGTCGGTCTTGGCCCCGTCGGCGCCCACCGCGATGCGCCACATCGAGTGCTCCCCGGCCTGGGCCGGGTTCAGGTTGTGGGCGAACCGGGTGTACAGCTTGAGCTGGCTGACGTAATAGTCGGGCGACATCGATCCGCCGCAGCCCCAACTCTCGTTGCCGATGCCGAGAAAGCGAACCTTGTAGGGTGCCGGATGGCCGTTGGCCGCGCGCTCGCGTCCCGCGCTGGTCCTCGCATCGGCCGTCATGTAGGCCATCCAGGCCGCCGCTTCCGCGGGAGTTCCCGATCCGACATTCAGGGAAATGTAAGCGTCGCTGCCGATCTGGCCGATGAAGTCCATGAACTCATCGGTTCCGAACGCGTTGGATTCGATCGCGCCGCCCCAGTTGGAATTGACCGTGGACTTGCGCATCGAGGCTGGGCCGACCCCGTCACGCCAGTGGTATTCGTCGGCGAAGCAGCCGCCGGGCCAGCGGACATTGGGAACGTGCAACCGGCGAAGCGCCGCCACGACGTCACTGCGGATCCCTCGAACGTTGGGAATCGGGGAATCCTTGTCCACCCAGATTCCGTCATAGATCCCGCTTCCCAGGTGCTCGGCGAACTGACCGAAGACGTTGCGGTCGATATGTGCACCCGCCCGGTCCGTCTGGATCACGGCTTCGATGGGGCCGGGGCTTGCAGCGAACGCCACGTTGGCCCAGTTGACAAGGCCAGCCGCCAACAACGATGTCGCCACAAGAAGTCGGAGGGCATAACGCATGGCAAAGCTCCGGCCGGCCTGCGCGGCCAGGGGTTTCAGGGAGCGACTCCGAGCCGCCAGATCATCCGGTGATGATACGGGGTCCCCGGATCGACCCTGGCAGAGGCAAATCGGGGCTCGTTCGGGGCGTTCGGAAACTTCTGCGGTTCGAGGGCGACGCCATCGCCCATGCGGTACAGGTGTCCCTGCTTGCCGACGAGCGTCCCGTCGAGGAAATTGCCCGTATACACCTGTACGCCCGGCTCCGTCGTCCACACCTCGAGCACGCGGCCTGACGGCGCATCTTCCAGGCGTGCAGCGAGCTTCGGCTCCGCCGTCAAGCCGGTATCCAGTGCGAAGTTGTGGTCATATCCGCGGCCGGCCACGATCTGTGTGTCGCGGCCGTCCCGTATGCCGTCCTGGAGGACGCGGCCGGTCCTGAAATCGAATACTGTCCCCTGGACGGTACGCAGCTCGCCCGTCGGTATCAGGCTTGTGTCCACGGGCGTGAAGTGGCTGGCGGGGATCGTCAGCCGCTGACCCAGGGCACCCCCGGGTGAGCCTTCGCCGGCCAGGTTGAAAATGGCGTGGTTGGTCAGGTTGACGACCGTGGGCGCATCGGTGGTTGCGGTGTACTCGATGGTCAACCGGTTCGAATCATCCAGCGCATAGCGCACTCGCACTTGGAGCTTGCCGGGGTATCCCTGATCGCCGGCCGCACTGGTCAGCGCGAACGTCACCGTGGCGAGGGGCCCGCTCGTCACGCTCTCGATGCTCCAGACCCGCTTGTCGAAGCCGACCGCGCCGCCGTGCAGGGAGTTGGTCTTGTCGTTGCGGGAAAGCCGATAGGTATGGCCATCAAGGGAGAAGGTCGCCCCCGCGATGCGGTTGGCGTAACGGCCGATGGTTGCGCCGAAGTAGTTGGGCTTCTCGACATAGCTGCGCAAGTCGTCGTAGCCGAGCACGATGTCGGCCGTGCGTCCTTTCCGGTCCGGCGCTTCCAGAGCCTGCACGGTCGCTCCGTATGCGATGATCCGCGCCCGGACGCCCTTGTCGTTCGCGAGCGTCACGGCCTCGATCGCAGTTCCGTCCTGCAGCTTTCCGAACAGCGAGCGCGCGGCGGTGCTCGCACCTGCGCCGCCCGAATACGCGACCGCGAGGGCCGCAAACGTCAACGACCAGTGAAAGACCTGGATTCTGGACTGGCAGCCCCACATGCCGTGGCTCCCTCTTTAACGCCGGCGCTAGTATATACTCAGACAAATAAGCCCGCTCTTCGCACCGGGAATGGGAAACAGGGGAATCATGGTGGCTCAGCGTGCCGGCGCCGCCGGCGAGGCTCCGGCGAGCGTCGATGCGGCGCATTATTCCCAGGCGTTGCGCCTGCTGGCGAGCCTCTTCTTCATCTGGGGCTTCATCACCGTCATCAACAACACGCTGCTGCCACACCTGCGCAGCGTATTCGAGCTCAACTACGTGCAGACCACGCTGATTGAATCGGTGTGGTTCATCGCTTACTTCGTCGCCTCCGTGCCGTCGGCCCTGGTGATCGAGCGCGTAGGCTACCAGCGCTCACTGGTGATCGGGTTGGTGACCATGGCAGTGGGAGCACTCGGAATGCTCGTCGCTGCGCGATTGCCGTCGTACGCCGTCACGCTGGTGGCCCTCTTTACGATTGCCGCGGGAATCACGCTCCTGCAGGTGGCCGCGAATCCCTACGTGGCGGTCGTCGGCTCTCCGGCCACGGCACCCGCGCGACTGAATTTCGTCCAGGCATTCAACTCGCTCGGCACGACCCTGGCTCCGCTGTTTGGCGGTTACCTGATCCTGGGCCGGTCCGCATCCGGTACGGCGCGGGCGGACAGCGTGCTGAGCGCAGCTGAGCGGCTCACCGATGCGAGGGCCGTACAGCTTCCATACGCCATCGTCGCCGCCGTCCTGATCGCCCTTGCGCTGGTCATAAGCCGTTCCGCATTGCCGGACATCGGCGCTCATGCGCAGCGCACGTCCGCGGCGGAGCGGCGCAGGCACTCCCTCTGGCGCCACCGGAACCTGGTGTTCGGAGTTCCGGCGATCTTCATCTATCTGATCGCCGAGATCGGCGTCTCGAACCTGTTCATCAATTTCGTCTCCCTGCCGGGCATCGGAGATGTGACGCACGAGCAGGCTTCCCGTTATCTGTTTCTGTTGTGGGGCGGCATGATGGTCGGCCGATTCGGAGGGAGCTACCTCATGCGTTTCATCCCCGGGGAGAAGGTGCTGGCGGCGTTCGCGGTCGCCGCTTTCCTGACCATGATCATTACCAGCTTCGCGGCAGGCACGACCGCGATGGTCGCGCTGATCCTGGTGGGACTGTTTCATTCGATCATGTTTCCGACGATCTTCACGCTCGGCATTCGCGATCTCGGGCCGCTCACCGAGGAGGGCTCGGGTCTGTTGATCATGGCAATCGCCGGAGGCGCGCTCGTGATCGCACAGGGCTGGCTGGCGGATCACTTCGGGCTGCAGCTGTCATTCCTGCTGACTGCGGCCTGTGAGTTGTACGTGCTGTTCTATGCGCTCGTGGGCTCGAGGTCGGGCGGCGCGCAACGGGCGAGCTCTTGATCATGGGACGCGCCGCATCGCTGACAATGCTGTGTCTGGCAGGGATCCTGTGCCGCGCCAGCTGGGCAACGGAGCCGGCGACCGCAGTGTCCATGGCGCGTCCGGCAATCTCCTGCGGCTTACTCAGACGATTCGCACCGCCTGACCTTGTCGTCGACACGCTCGAGTCCGTCCCTTCGCAGACCGTCAAGCTGGCCCCGGCCCGGGTGGTGGAGCTCCCGCCTCACTGTCTGTTCCGCGGAACTCTGGCGCCGCGAACCTCATCCGACGGGCAGCATTTCGGGATCGGGATGGAATTGCGACTGCCACTGGCCTGGAACGGCAAGTTCGTCTTTCAGGGCGGCGGCGGGCTGGACGGCGTTCTGGCTCCGAGCTACGGGACCGCAGCAGGGACAGACCCGCCTGCGCTGGCCCGCGGCTTCGCGGTTGTCTCCACGGACGGCGGTCATCGAAGCGCATCGATGCTCGATGCGCACTTCGCACTCGATCAGCAGGCGCGCATCGACTATGCCTACAACGCGGTCGACAAGACCACGTTATTGGCCAAGATGTTGATCGCTCGGTTCTATGGCCGCGAACCTCGACATTCCTATTTCGTCGGCTGCTCCAACGGCGGTCGGCAGGCCATGATGGTCACGCAGCGGATGCCGATGCAATTTGATGGGGTCGTCGCCGGCGATCCTACCTTCCGGCTTACACGCGTCAATCTCGATCAGGTGTGGAACGAGATCGTGCTCGCTCGCGCGGCACCGAAGGACGCGCAAGGTCGGCCCATCCTCAGCAGAGCGCTGTCCGAGGCGGATCTCAAGCTCGTCGCCAATGCCGTTCTCAAAGAGTGTGATGCCCGAGACGGACTCGTTGATGGAATGATCAACGATTATCGAAACTGCCATTTCGACCCGGCGGTCCTCACCTGCAAGGCGGCAAAAAAAGCTGACTGCCTGAGCTCGGAGCAGGTGGCTGCTCTCAAGGCGCTCATGGCAGGACCGCAGAACTCACACGGAGAGTCCCTGTACGCCTCGTTTCCTTACGATTCGGGCATCGCGGATCCCGCCTTCTATCGGATGCACTTCGGGACCTCTGCCACGGGGGAGGCGAATTCGGCGGATGCGACCCTGGGGTTCGACTCTTTGCGCTATTACAGCCTGACGCCCCCCGATCCGGCGTTCGACCCGATGAAATTCGATTTCGACCGGGACCCTGCCCGACTTCAGGAGACGGCGAAGATCAATGATGCCGATTCCGTCTTTCTGGAGGGTTTCAGCCGGCACGGCAAGCTCATTCTGTATCACGGCCTGAGCGATCAGGGCCTTTCGCCCTGGGATACGGCCGCGTGGTACGAGCGCGTGCAGGCGCAGAGCCGGATGCCCATACAAGAGTGGGCACGCTTATATCTCGTGCCTGGAATGACCCACTGTGGCGGGGGCCCCTCGACCGATCAGTTCGACATGCTCTCTGCCATTGATGGCTGGGTGGACCACCAGCAGGCGCCGCACCGGGTCGTCGCGCGCGGCAAGTCGTTTCCGGGCCTCACCCGCCCGTTGTGCCCTTACCCGCAGGTCGCGCGCTATGCGGGGGGCGATCCGAAGGACGAGAAGAGCTTCGTCTGCAAAGAGTGAGCGTGCGCACCCGAGACATCTACATGCGGAAAATTGCGCTGGTGCTGTCGCTGTTGTTATCGAACGTCAGTTGGGCCCAGAGTGGCGCCGATGCTTTCCAGCCAGCCACGACGAATGTCTGGGGAGCCGCGTACCCGGGCGTGGATAGCCAGGGGAGAGTGCAGATCCGCCTCAGCGCGCCGACGGCCCATCAGGTGAGACTGAATTTCTGGAGCGGTCCGAAGCTCGACATGCTGAAAACAGCGGACGGCTTCTGGAGCGTCACCACCGAGCCCCTGGTCCCCGGTTTTCACTATTACACCGTGATCGTCGATGGCGCGGAGGTCAGCGATCCGGGCAGTCAGGCTTTCTTTGGCGGCGGCAAATATGCCAGCGGCGTCGAGGTACCGGAGCCGGGCTCCACGTATTACTCCGCCCAGTCCGTTCCCCACGGGCAGGTTCGAGAGATCTGGTATTCCTCCAGAGTGACCGGCGGGTGGCGACACGCGCTGGTCTATCTGCCGCCCGCGTACGATGCGCAGCCGAAGATGCGCTACCCCGTGCTGTATCTCCAACATGGCGCCGGCGAGGACGAGACAGGCTGGATCCGTCAAGGGCATGCCAACTTCATTCTCGACAATCTCATCGCGGCTCATCAGGCCAAGCCCATGATCCTCGTGATGGCTTATGGGTACGCGCGCCGCTCCGGGCAGCCTGCGCCGGACTTCATGGGCAAACCCTTCGGCTCCCCGCAGATGCTCCAGGGGATGCAGGACATGGCGGCGGTTTTCGAGGATGACCTCATCCAGGAGTTGATCCCATTCATCGACAGGACCTTCCGCACACGCTCCGATCGCGATCATCGCGCCATGGCCGGGCTGTCGATGGGCGGTATGCAAACCTTCCAGATCACCTTCGATCACCTCGATGTGTTCTCGTACATCGGCGGCTTCAGCGGCGCCAGCTCCTTCGTGCTGGGAGATCACCGTCTGGACCCCAAGACGGACTACCACGGAGCACTGGCCGATCCGGAGAGCTTTGCCCGCAGGGTTCACCTGTTGTGGCTGGGCGTCGGCACGAAGGAGCCGCAGACGATGCGTGCCGGCTTGCTGCACTTGCATGCTTCGCTCGATGCCGCCCACATCGAGCACGTATTCTACGAGGCGCCGGGTACGGACCACGAGTGGCAGACCTGGCGTCGCGATCTCAGAGACTTTCTGCCCAGGCTATTCTGATGTCGGGTGCGCCTCGCGACCGCGGGCTGCTCACCTTTCTCGAGGATCGCCGTCGTCACCGTCGAGCGGCAAGCGGGCATCTGCCTTGAGGACCGCAAGCGCATAGCCGCCACGATGAAACAGCAGCGGCATCGCGTCCGTTCGATCGAACGCAACTACCTCGCCGACGATGATGATGTGATCGCCCCCCTCGTATTCGAAAGCAGTCTTGCACTGCAGACGCGCAACACAACCGCCCAGGAGCGGCACGCCCGCCAGGCCTTCTTGCAGTTGCAGCCCCTCGAACTTGTCGGCAATGCGGGTCGCAAAGCGCACTGCCAGGGATTGCTGAGCAGCGCAGAGCACATGCACAGCCCAGGCTCGATTTTCGATGAAGGCAGCGCGACAACGGGCCGACTTCGCCAGGCTCCACAGCACCAGGGGAGGCTCGAGCGATACGGAGCTGAAGCTGTTGGCGGTTACGCCTGCCGGTGCGCCGTCCAGGCCGCGAGTGGTCACGATCGTGACCCCGGTGGCGAAAGTGCCCAGCGTCGAGCGAAACGCTGCGGCGTCGAACGATGTGCTCATGATGAAGCCGCCGAGCCCTGGAGCGCGCCGTCGGCTCCGGTCATTCCAGAACGGCTATCGTGCGCAGCTCATAGCTGATGCGCTTCGGAGTGCCCGGTATTGATGTCGGATCGTCGAAAGCGGTGTGCGCCGTCATATGAACACTTTTCTCACCCGTGTCGCACAGCCTGAATGCGATCACCTCGTGCGGCTGCATGGCGGGGTAGTAATACCAGCGATGCCGGGGATTGTAGGCGAGCACAAATCCGCCGGAATCGAAACCGCCTGCGAATTCGTCCGTCTGCCGGGTCTCCGGCCGCCCGAAGGAGATCTCGAGCACATCCTCCGGCGCAATGCTGTGCGCATCGCACACGGCAAGAGGACTGTTCTCGACACGGCGCAACGGGGTCCACAGATTGATGTTCACCAGGCGTTTCCTCGAGAGCTCCTGGCCGCGCTCAGCAGCGAGCAATGTCACCCAGTGACGTAGCGTCGCTGCATTGAAATCGACATGCGCCATGAGCGCGGGCCCGCCACCTTCGGCCGACTCACCGCCGCGAAGGATGCCAAGAAAGGGGAAGACATCCTGCGCTCCGGTCAGCTCGCGAACCAGCTGCTGGGCCTGCGGATGCCAGCGGTTCTGCACGTCCTGCTTGTCGAGAAAGTCGATGTCGGTGGTTCGCTGCAGCAATACAAACCCACGCGAATCGAATGCGGGCGACTCGCGGCGGGCGTTGTGGATGCGCACCGGATGGTCCTCGAGACTGAAACTGAAGTCCTTGTTACCCCAGATCCTGCCGCCCGCGGCCGATCTTTCCGGATATTTGATGATGGCCTGCACGAAGAGGCCGTCTTGCGTGGGCTCCGTTGCAGCACTTGACACGATGAGCGCTCCTTTTCGACTCAGGCGGCCGCCGCGTCCTGCGCAAAGGGCACGATCTCCACCTGGTGCGCCTGCAGGCGCGGCAGCACTTCATTGCCAATGCGGCGAATCTGGTTGAGGAACATTTCCTGTGGCAGATGCGCGCGATTGCATATCAACAGCACGGAATTCGCGCCCGCCTCGTTGCACTCCGAGATGATCCGCTCTGTCACTTCATCCGCCGTGCCCATAGGCATGTTTTCGGCGGCCGTCCGCACCGTCTCCATCGTCCATTCGCTGAAGAGGGTGGCATCTTCCGCCAGTGTACCCTTGGAGCCATGACGGAGGTGCTCGAAGGCCGTCGAGCTGTAGTAGCCCTTGACGTCCTTCTGCATGACTTGCCCATACGGGAGCAGGGTGTTGAACAGGTACATGAGGTAGGGGCCATATTCGGCTACGGCCTGCGCCTTCGAGTCTGCGACGTAGCAATCGATCATGACGTTCAGGTGCTTTGGCGTCACCGTGCGCCCAAAGCGGGCCTGACACTTCGCGTAGTGGCGAATGGTGTCTTCACGAACCGGTCCGGCAAACACTCCCGGGGTGATGGCGACATCGTTGGCGGCGGCCCATTCGATCGTCTCGCGCGAGCTGGTCACCGGAACCCACACGGGAGGATGCGGGTTTTGTACCGGGCGCGGCCAGATCGAAACATCCTTGTAGTGATAGTACTGTCCGTCGAAGCTGAAGCTTTCCTCCACCCACGCCCGCCGTATGACCTCGTAAGCCTCCTCGAATCGACCGCGCGACTCACTCATGGGCACGTTGAAAATCTTGTATTCCCGCGGTGCACCGCGGGCGACGCCGGCGATCAATCGTCCTTTGGAGAGGCAATCGAGGATCGCGAGCTCCTCGGCAAGACGCAGCGGATCGTGCAGAGGCAGCAGATTCGCGTACACCAGGATCTTCAGCCGGGTGGTCAGCTGGGAAATGGCGGCACCGATGAGATTGGGCGAGTTGTTGAGTCCGAACGGAGTCGAATGGTGCTCGTTGATCGCAATTCCATCGAAGTTGTGGCGCTCCATCTCGACCCACGCTGCAAGGTGATTGGCGTAGGTGTCTACGGCGACCTGCGGATCGAAATGACTGCGGCCTAGCCGTGGCATCTGGCCGTTGATGCGAAAGTGATCGACGCTCGCGCCGTAGGCCATCCAGTCGAATACGAACACCTGCATGATCGGGACTCCTGCGGCCGCCCTAGCCGGTCTTGCGGGGCACTGGCGCCCCGATACGAATATGGATTTCCTCCACGCGAGTGAGTCGCGTGTGCCCGTCCTGTTGCCAGGGATCCCTGCCCATGCGCCGACGGACCTCCTCGGCATCCTGCGCGTGAAAGATGAAGAGGACCTCGTTGGTATCGTGCAGCAGGCCCGCCAGGGCGATGAAACCCGTCGCTTCGAGCTCCGCCACGAACCCGGCGTGGCCGGCAAATCCGGCTTGCTGCTCCGCCGGCAGACTGGCGTCCCAGCGGTCCGTTCTTTGGACGATGGCGGCAAATGTGCGAGTAGTCACGGTGATTCCTGCAGTTCGGCTACATCGGCGGGAGCGCCCGCGAGTACAATCAGTCTGGAGGGTCTTGCGGACCGAAAATAGTACCGACGATTGACCAAGGGTGGCTTGCGCGGCGGGTCGCAGTCTGCCGCCGGATGCAACGAGGATGGGCAACAATCTGTCCGAACGCATTTACGCGGCATCCGCCAGTGAGGGGGAGCCGTCGATGCGAATGGCCGAAGAAGCGGCGCGGCGCATCGAGGACGACATCGCCGCCTGCGAATTCGTACCCGGCTGTTCTCTTGGCTCACTGCGCGTTCTTGCCGAGCGCTACCGCGTGGGCCGGGCGGTCATTCGAGAGGCTCTCGGCCTGCTCGAGCGGCGCGGCCTGGGTAAGATGCGGCCGGGCCCCTGCGGGGGCTTCATCTTGACGAAACCCCGCCCCGACTGGGTGGCCCGAGAGCTGGCGCAGCACTTTCGAACCTCCGGTATCACTCTGCGGCAACTTCTGGACGCACGCGAAGCGGTGGACCAGATGGTCGTGCGGATGGCGCTCGCGGCGCGGCCATGGAGCGTGACCCGTAGGGGGTCTCCCATCGAGCCGCCCAGCATCGACTCGGATCCGCTGGTGGCGCGCCTGCAGCTCGCGCAGATGACGCAAGAGCCGGCGCTGGCGCTGTTGGTCGAGTGCGTGAACCAGCTGACACTCGATTTCCTTCCCGCGATGGGAACGCGATCGATTGCGCCCGGGCCACCAGAGGCGATGCAGGAATTGCATGTCGCCGTCCGGCGGGGAGAAGCGCAAGCAGCGATGAGCGTTCGAACGCGCCCATCACGAGTTGTTGGCCTCGATGAGTGAGCTGCAGGCTTGCTCCGAGAGCCGCTCACCGCGGGACCCGTTTGGCGCAACCGGGTCGCTCGCGGGTGTGATCGCCGGTCGCCTGGCGACGCAGATTGTCGCAGCCAGCAGTGCCGGCACGCGACTCGGGTCGGAGTGGGATCTGTGCGAGCGCTTCGGGGTGAGCCGTCTGACACTGCGACGCGCCATCCGGCTGCTGCAGGACAGCGGACTGGTCGAATGCCGCCGCGGACGCGGTAATGGACTTCTCGCCCGCGACCGGCGAGCACCGGGCAGCATCCGCCTGCTATTGGCCTATCTGATCAGCGAAAAGCTCGATCCGATGACGGCCGGGACCCTGTTGCTGCAACTGAACTGCTACATACCGGCTCTGGCGGTCGGCCGTGCGGGCTGCGAAGAGAAGCAACGGCTCCAGGCGGCGCTCGCCCGGATCGAATCCGGCGAATCGGTCGATCGCTACGACCTGCTGAGGCTGGTGCAGCGCGTAGCGCGTCTTGCGGACAGCCCCCTCATCGATCTGGTCTCGCGCAGCCTGGCGGCATACGAGGCGCGCTTTCGCGCGACTCTTCCGGAGCGTCTGCCGGCCGGCGCCCACGCGAGTTACTTTCAATTGCTCCATAGGTTGTTGGACCGAATGAGTGGCGGCACGCCCGCGGAGTTGGCCTGGGCAAAGCGGGAGTCCGCCGAGCTACTGGTGCAGATGAGTTTCAGTCGCCCGATTTGATCGGTGACGATCGACAGGAGCATACAGCTCGCGCCGCAACGATTTGCCCGCCAGCAGGAAGTGAACGACCGCCCACACGAAGAAGATCGAGCTGCACAGGAGGGCCTGACGCAGGCCGAGCATGGAGGCCTCACGACAGGACATGTCGAGTGCGGCTGCTGCACCTGCAGCGCCGTGGCCACCCGGGCACAATGCGAGGAAGTCACCAGCGCTGAAGGCTCGCTGGGCAAAGAAATCGCTGGCGATGCCTACTGCAGAAGGGCCCAGGCCGGCGCCAAGCAAGCCGATCACCGTCCCGACAATAGCTCCCGCGATCGCGCGCATGCGCGGACCCACCAGGTTCTGCACCACTGCCCACGTAGGCGCATAGTGAGTGGCCAGGATCAGGTTTGCACACCCGATACAGGTCATCGATAGCCCGATCTGCGCACTCCAGAACGCGCCCCAATAAAAAGGGGTCGCCAGTAACAGGACCCCCGCCGGGCCCCATACCAGCCAGCGCGCGTCCGCACGCCCCAGGCGGTCAAATCCAAACCCGCCGAGCAACATGCCGAGACTGTTGGATGTGAAAGCAATGGTTCCGAACAGCGTGCCCAAGAGGGCCAGCGGCAGATGGAAGCCGCGCAGATAAAACGGCAGTACGAACTGGGCGATCGCATTCATGGAAAACTGGCTGAGCGCCAGCGCGATGAGAAGATGTCTGAAACTGGACTTCGACCAGATCTCTTGCGCCACCAGCCTGAGTGGCGGACTGGATTCCACGGCAGGGGAACCGTCGACCAGGGCGCGGGGCGGTTCGTGCAGCGTGCGCCAGGTCAGCAGCGCTGCCAGCAGGCCAGGCAGTCCGAGCACCATGAAAGCCACACGCCAGTTCCAGGTCGCTGCGGCCCAGCCGCCAACGGACTGTCCGATCAGAAACCCGAACGGTGCGCCGAGCAATATGATCCCCATCACGGAGCCACGGCGGTGGGCTGGAAAGTGATCGGCAGACAGCGACAGCGAGCACGGTTGGAAACCTGCCTCGCCGATTCCTACACCCACCCGGCACAGCAGCAGGGTGGTGAAACTGCCCGCCAGAGCACATACCGTCGTCATCAAGGACCAGGCCGCTGAGCACAGCGCGAGCAGGTTCTTGCGGCTGACGCGCTCGGCCAACCAGCCGATGGGAAGTCCCAGCACCGAATAGAGAATCGCGAACCCGAGTCCCTGCAGGACCCCGAGCTCCGTGTCCGTCAGCCGCAGGTCTTCCTTGATGGGCTGGGCGAGCACCGCGAGAATCGCCCGGTCCGCTGCGTTGAGCGTGCTCAGCGTCAGCAGCACGGCCACCAATCTGGAGAGATAGCTTCTCCGCAGCAGACTGTGCCCGGGAGCGCTCGCCGGTAGGATAAGCCCCGTATCGCTCTCAGCGGCCATCTGCTGTTGAGCGTGTCAGGGTAACGCGGCTTCGATCATGTCGGCAGTGGCCTGCGGCGCGACGAACTGCAGATCATGGGTGTACGGCATCTCCTCCACTCGCCAGCCCGGGCGCTGGCGCAGCGCCGCGGCGAATTTGTCGAAGGTGTCGTTCTGGTACCCGGTCGCCACCACATAGGTCTTGTGCGCAATGCGCTCGCGTGCGCCTGTCAGGCGCGCCTTCTCCGAAAAACAATGCACAGACTGCGGCGTACGCAACGTCTCGTAGGTGGCCCTTGCGTCCGCTGCCATGTGGGCATTGAAACCCACTGCGTTCTGCCTCGGTGGCGCCACGAGATAGTCCTGCGGGTCCCCTGGCAGATGCGGCGGGCCCGGCACGAGGTCATTCAGACACTGGCCATCTTCGGGAAAAAAAGCGTCCATGTACATGATCGAGCGGATCGTGCCTTCGGGCACGAGCTCCGCTGCCATCGAGATGGGCATGCCGCCATAGGAGTGCCCCACCAGCAGCAGCCTCTCGAGCTGCTCGTATTTGATGACATTGGCGATATCCAGAGCATGCATGGAGAGATTCACTGCGGGGCTGGTGAGATGGGCGCGCTCCCCCAGACCGGTCAGAGTCGGCGTGAAGACTCGATGGCCTCGATCCCGCAAGTCATCCGCGACCTGTCGCCAGCGCCAACCACCGACCCACGCGCCATGAACGATGACGACCGTTCCCCGGTTCTTCTGCATTGGCCAGTTTGGGCACAACGGGCGCAGGGAAAATAGTGCGCTCATTTTGACCGCCCGTCGCAGACACACCCGCGTTGCAGACGCACCCTAGACGATCTGAAACACGCGAATCAGCACTGCATTGTGCGTGTCGCGGCGCGCGCCGAGCGTACCGACGAACATCGAACGATTCAGCCAGTCGTACTTGCCGGCCGGGGCTTCGAACTCGGGGTGGGTGAACATGAAGAACAACTCACCGCTGGCCGGATCCGCCGCTCGCGGGCCGCCACCGCCGACGCCCTTGTTGACGATACGGATCAACACCCCGTCATCGGTTTTCATGTAGTAGGCAGCATCGACGGACCCGGCACCATCGTTGCGGGATAGATTCCAGTCCCAGCCGCCCTCGAGCAGCTCCGCCCGAATTTTCGGGCCGCGTATACTCCCGCCGGTGATGGGAATGATCCGACGCTGACCTTCGACCGTCTTGCCCATCTCCACCGCAGGTGAGAGTGTCGCCTGGCACTCATACACGAACTCAAATTTCGGCACGCGCGCGCCGGCGGGCAAGCTGACGCCTGACCGTTGCTCGGCGGGAAGAGCTGCGGCGGGAATGACCGTGCTCACGGCAACAGCGGTTTCCAGGAACGAACGACGGCTGGTCATCGATGCATCCTCACAGCGAACGGCGCCGGCTGCCCGCGTGTCTTTGCGCCGTTGGAAGCGGTGTTTTGGTTAGAATGTACGGGGGACGTAATATATTACTGCGGACACTCCTCGACAAACTCGTTTCGACCGCACTGGGGTTTTCATGAAGACACGTTGGATAGGCGCTCTCCTGTCGAGTGCCGCGGGCTTGCTGGCGGCGACCGTCAGTGCCCAGCCGCCGGCGTCGGCTGGGCAGCGGGCCGCCATTGCGGAAATGCTCGCACGCCAGGCGGCAATGCCCGACACACCCGGAACCGGCAGGTTCCCGGCGATGAAGGAAGAAGTCGCATCACTGCCGGATCACGTCGTCTATCGTCCGGTGCGCCTCGACACACTCGGCTCGACGAAGCTCGGTCTTTATATCTTTGGCAACGGCGGATGCTCCAACGACGGTGCGAGCGCGCGGCTTCATCTGTTGGAGGTCGCCTCCCATGGCTATCTGGCAATCGCACCGGGACGCCTGCGCAGCGGCCCCGGGGCGACCGTGCCTCGCCCGGCGCAACCACCCGCACCGCCACCTGGCCCTGCCCAAGGCCGGGCGCCGGCAAACTTACCGCCGCCCGCCACGAGCTCTGCCGATCTCGTGTCGGCGCTCGACTGGGCATTGGCGCAGAATGAGGATCCAAAGAGCCCGTACTTCCACAAGATCGATCCGCAGGCGGTGGCTGTTTCCGGGTACAGTTGCGGGGGTCTGCAGGCACTGGAAATCGCAAAGGATCCGCGTATCAAGACCGTGGTGATCATGAACAGCGGTATCTTCAACACGGGCACCGGAGCCGCCATTCCTGGCATGAACCTGCAAAAGTCCCTGCTGCGATCCCTGCACACGCCGACGCTCTATATTCTCGGCGGTGAGACGGATATTGCCTATCTCAACGGCACCGACGATTTCAAGCGCATTGACAACGTACCCGTGTTCCTGGGCAACATTCTGAAAGTGGGTCATGGGGGCACTTACTGGGAGCCTAACGGCGGCAAGGCGGCCGCAGCGGTGGTCGCCTGGCTGGATTGGCAGCTGCGCGGTGACCGCGCGGCAGCGAGGAGTTTCGTCGGCAAGGATTGCGGCCTGTGCACCGATCCCGCCTGGTCGGTGGAAAAGAAGAAGATTGACTAGCAGGATCCTCGCGCAGAGCTCGTGAAAAACTATCCGGTAGTCATTGCAGGTGCCGGCATCGGGGGATTGGCCACGGCGCTGACTCTGCACCAGATCGGCGTTCAATGTGTCGTCCTGGAATCGGTGCGTGAGATGCGCCCGCTGGGCGTGGGCATCAATCTCCAGCCCAATGCGGTGCGGGAGCTATATGAGCTGGGTATCAGCGAAAGGGAGCTCGACGAGGTCGGTATCCCGGCCAGGGAATGGGCGCTGGTCGGCTTGAACGGCAGAGAAATCTACTCCGAGCCCCGGGGTCGGCTGGCCGGCTACCACTGGCCGCAATATGCGGTTCATCGTGGCCAACTGCAGCAGCTCCTGTATGAGAGGACCCTCGAACAGATCGGTCGTCATGCTGTGCACCTCGACGCACGCGTAACCGGTTACCGCAGGTGCTCTGACGGCACGGTCACCGTTCTCGTGGCCCACTCGCACGGCACCGGCTCTGAGATACACGGCCGGCTGCTCATCGGGGCGGACGGCATTCACTCGGCCGTCCGCGAGCAAATGCACCCCTCGCAACCCCCCATCCACTGGGGTGGGAAGATGATGTGGCGTGGGGTTACACGGGCCCGGCCGATTCGGACCGGAGCCTCGTTCATAGGTCTGGGTACGCACCGACATCGAATAGTGTTCTATCCGATCTCCCACCCGGATCCGCATACGGGCAGGGCGCTGATCAACTGGATCGCCGAGGTAACCCTCGACGATGCGGACGACAGGCGATTGAGCGGATGGTTCCGGCAGGTCCCGTGCAGCACGTTTCTGCATCACTTTGCGCAGTGGAGGTGGCAGTGGCTCGACGTGCCCGCACTGATCCAAGGGGCGGAGTCGGCGTTCGAGAATCCGATGATAGATCGTGATCCGGTCCCGACGTGGGTGGACGGCCCGGTTGCGCTGCTCGGCGATGCGGCCCATCCCATGTATCCCACAGGCTCCAACGGGGCCAGCCAGGCCATCGTCGATGCGCGCATCCTGGGCGCGGCCCTGTGCGAGCACGGTGTCAGTCCCGAAGCTCTGGCCCGATATGACGCGCAGTTGTGTCAGCCGATTTCCAAGCTGATATTACGCAACCGCAATGAGGGGCCGTTTGGCCTGCTCAATATTGTGGATGACCGCTGTGGCGGTACGTTCGACCACATCGATGCTGTCGTTCCACCGGGAGAGCGGGCTGCGTTCATGGCGGATTACAGGGCCGCCGCAGGATTTGCAATCGAGACACTGAATTCAGCCCCACCTGTCATCGCCCGCGGAATGATTGCGGCCCGCTCAGGCGCCGCAGCGACCGAACAGGCATGATCGCTTCAGCCGGCGGAGCTCGCTCGAGCGGCGTAGCCGCGCGATGGTCGCCCGCTGTCCGCCACTGCTACTGGGCCCCAGTCGGCAAAGGAGCGGGATAGAAGAACAGGGATTGGCCATTTGCGAGTTTCAGCGTCCGGCCGACGGCGCGGTTGCCGCCGTCCCGGGCCTGGTAGCCGATCACCACGAGCTCCGCACCGAGTGCAATGCTGTTCTTCGTGATGCCGTGACGGAAGAGGGCATTCGGGCTGCCTCCTTCGATCATCCAGGTCTCCTTGACCCCGTCCTTGTTGGTCACCTCGATGTGAATCCACGAGTGCGGATTGATCAACTCGACCTTGACGACCTTGCCCCGCAGCTCGATCGGCTTGTTGATGTCGAACTCGGCGGAGAAGCTGTGATGTGCGGATGCTCGCACGCCGGTGAGGGCCAGGGCCGTCGCCAGGAGCAGTATCGGCAGGAGACGTTTGACGTGATGAGACATGCGAGCTTTCCTGTGTCTACCTGGCTTCTCGATGCGGGGCCTTCTGTTCTTCCGCCCGAATGCCGCGCAGCGTATTCGGAAGGCCGTAATTGCCTTCGTGGCAGGCGTACTCGAACAGCG
>CAZLYG010000037.1:0-13279 GCA_964563075.1 uncultured Steroidobacteraceae bacterium
ATCGATTCCCGCCTGCAGCGGGTTGGTCTCGACATCGCGAAGAGCCGCGGCGCCGCTGAGGTAAAGGACCGGCGTGCGATCCAGATAGGCATTGGCCATCGAGGTGATGACATTGGTGAAGCCGGGGCCGGCGGTGACCATTGCAACGCCCAGCTTGCGCGTGGCACGCGCATACCCCTCGGCGGCATGTCCGGCGGCCACCTCGTGGCGAGTGTCCAGGACGGCAATTCCGTGGCTGCGGCATGACTGGAAGATCGTTTCCAGGTGTGCACCGTGCAGCCCGAAAATGCGCTGAACCCCTGCCTTTTCCAGGGTTCGTACCACCAGCTCGCCGCCCGTTACCGTGCTCATGGGTATCGCTCCGCTCGCCTGCCGAGGGCGATTTTCCGGTCTGGACTGCAAAATTGCTACGATGCGGCCGATCGGCATGTGGAGCGGCACCTCATGAACGAGACGGTTCCCCTCGCGCCAGCGCGTGAAACGGCCGGTGGCACGCAACCCTGGCCCAGCCCCGCTCGTGCCTGGTATGCCGTGGGCATCTTCGCGCTCGCCCTGACCATCAACTTTCTTGACCGCGGCATCCTCAATCTGCTGATCGAGCCGGTGAAGCGCGATCTGCACCTGACGGACGTGCAGATGGGTGTTCTCGTCGGCCTGGCGTTCGTGCTGTTTTACGTAATACTTGGATTGCCGATTGCGCGGCTGGTCGACAGCCGCAGTCGCCGGCTGATCTTGGGAAGCGGCCTGCTGGTCTGGAGCGTGATGACCGCGGTCTGCGGCTTGGCGCACAATTTCTGGCAGCTGTTCGTCGCTCGGGTGGGCGTCGGCGTCGGCGAAGCCTGCAGCGGGCCCTCCACGTACTCCATGTTGGCGGATCTGTTTCCGCCGCAGAAGCTGCCGCGTGCCATTTCCGTCCTGAACTTCGGGTTCGTCACGGGCAACGCGCTGTCACTGCTGGCGGGGAGCGCCGTCATTCACCTGGTCTCCAGCTTGCCGCTGCTGTCCTTGCCGCACATCGGAGTGCTGCATCCCTGGCAGCTCACGTTCATGCTGGTGGCCATTCCCGGCCTGGCCGTCGCCTCCCTGTTCACGACACTGCAGGAGCCGCTACGCCGGGGACGCGTGAGCTCGGCGCAGTCGATTCCTGTCCGCGAGGTGGTTCGGTTTCTCCTCGACAATCGCGGCGTCTATGGGCCGATGTTCCTGGGCCTTGCCTTCAATTCCGTGGTGTTCTTCGGCATCCAGACCTGGACCCCGCCGTTCTTCACGCGCACATTTGGCTGGACCGCCGCGCAGATCGGCGTGATCTTCGGCCTGATCATTCTCATCGTGGCGCCCATCGGCTTGATGTGCGGAAGCTTCCTTGCCGAGCGCTTCGCGAAGCGGGGACGCGCGGACGCCAATCTGCTCGTGACCCTGATCGCATTCGCGCTCGCGGTGCCGGCCTCGATCCTGTTTCCGCTCATGCCCACCCCGCAGCTGTCCGTCACGATGTTGGGCGTCTTGTACTTCGTGGCGATGCTGTCGCCGGGTCCGCAGAATGCCGCGTTACAGATCATCACGCCCAACCAGATGCGCGGTCAGGTCACCGCGCTCTACCTGTTCATTTTCAACGCGGTCGGCTTCGGGACGGGCGCCACGGCCGTCGCGTTCGTCACTGACCATGTATTCGGCAACGAGGCGATGGTCGGGTACTCCATGGCGACCGTGGGCGCCGTGCTGGGACCCGTGGCCGCGCTCCTCATCTGGGCGGGCCTGAAGCCCTACGCGGCGAGCGTTCTGCGAGCGCGCCAGTGGTCGTGAGGTCCAAAAGTCCCGTCGTGGGGGCTAAGATGAACGTCCCGGGACCGCTGCGTCCCTTGAAAACCCAAGCCAGGGCTCACGCGAATGATGCAGACCACAGGCGGCGCAATGCTCGAGGCAATGCGCGATAGCGGAATCGAGTACGTATTCGCCAATCTGGGCAGCGACCACACGGCCTTCATCGAGGCGCTCGCCGCGGAGCCCCCCGGAAGCCGTCGCTACCCGCAGATGATCACGTGCCCGAACGAAATGGTCGCGCTCAGCGCAGCGCATTCTTTTGCTCAGGTGTCCGGTCGTGCGCAGGGGGTCATCGTCCACGTGGATTGCGGCACTCAGGCGCTGGCGGGCGCCATTCACAATGCGGCCAAGGGACGGGTGCCGGTGTTGATTTTCGCGGGCTCTTCCCCCGCCACGCAGGAGGGAGAGCTGCGCGGCAGCCGCAACGAATTCATCCATTGGGTGCAGGACGCATTCGACCAGCGGGGCATCGTTCGCGGGTACATGCGCTACGACAACGAGATCCGCACCGGCAAAAATGTCCGGCAGCTGGTGCATCGGGCCATGCAATTTGCCTACAGCGACCCGAAGGGACCGGTTTACCTCACGGCTGCGCGCGAGGTTCTCGAGGCGCAGGTGGAGCCGGTGACTCTCGACCGCGCTCAGTGGTCAGCCATCGCGCCAACCGCATTGGCTCCGGAGGCCGTTGACAGCCTATGCGCCAAACTCGCAGCCGCCCGGCGGCCGGTCGTCGTCACGAGTTATATCGGCCGCAGTCGCGCGGCTGTCGAGGAGCTCGTGCGCTTCACGCACCTCGCGGGTGCCGGTGTACTGGATTCCGTGCCGAGCTATCTGAATTTCCCCACTGACGATGCGCTCTACCAGGGCTGCCAGTGGAATGACAAGCGTCAGAATGCGGCGCTCGCGGAAGCCGACCTGGTGCTGGTGATCGACAGCGACGTGCCCTGGATTCCGCTCATCAATCATCCGAGCGAGTCGGCACAGATCATCCATATCGACATAGATCCGCTGAAGCAGCAGATGCCTCTCTGGTACATCCACGCGCGCTATGCCTACAGGGCTGACGCGGCAACGGCGCTGCGGCAGTTGAATCAGCGCCTCGAGGCAATGCAACTGGACGCGCGCGCGGTGGCTGAAAGGCGCGACCACTTTGCCAGGCGGCATGCCGAGCGCCAGACCGAGCTGGAGCGTAACGAGAAACCGCGCGGCGACGAACTGACGCCGGAGTACCTGACAGCCTGTGTGCGCGACGCAATCGGCCCGGATGCGATCGTTCTCAGCGAAGGCGTTACCAACTTCCCGGCGATCTCCAATCATTGCGGGCGCACGCGACCGGGCACGTTCTTCAGTGCCGGCGGCGGCTCACTGGGGTGGAACGGCGGTGCCGCGATCGGTGCCAAGCTTGCGCGGCCGGACACCGTCGTTGCTGCGTTGACCGGTGACGGCTCGTACCTGTTCTCGTTGCCGGCTACAGTTCATTGGATGGCACGCCGGTACCGCACGCCCTTCCTGCACGTGGTCTATAACAACGCCGGGTGGAGGGCGCCGCGCTTCTCGACGATGGGCGTGCACCCGGAGGGCTTGGCAGCGCGCGGCGAGGATATCGATACGAGCTTCGCACCGCCCCCGGATCACGCGGGTATCGCCGCCGCCGCCGGTGGTGCTCATGCTGAGACTGTCCGCAGCGCCTCGGAGGTGAAGCCAGCGCTCGAGAGGGCCATGCGGGCGATCCGTGACGAGGGCCGCGCCGCCGTGATTGATGCCGTCCTCCCGGCTGCTTTCAAAGCCTGAGGAGCCAGACAAATGAACGCGCAGATTTCCCCGACCCGCGAGTCGCTCGTGGCAGCCTTTCTCGGCAAGACCCATCAGCTGTTCATCGACGGACAGTTCGCGCCGGCTCAATCCGGAAACACATTCGACGTCATCAATCCGGCGACCGGCGAGGTTTTCGCTCGCGCCGCCGCAGCGGACGCGGCCGATATCGACCGTGCAGTGAAGGCCGCGCGCAAAGCGTTCGAGAGCGGCCCCTGGTCCAACATGCCTGCCAGCGGCCGCCGCAATCTGTTGCTGAAGCTCGCCGACGCGATCGAGGCGCACGCCGATGAGATTGCGACGCTGGAAACCATGGACAACGGCATGCCGGTCATGATGGCCAAGCTGGGAGGTGTGGCCAGCGCGGCCGAATGCCTGCGCTACAACGCCGGCTGGGCAGGCAAGATCAACGGCGAAACCCCGACGCTGTCGGCGCCCAACCATCACGCCTACACCCTGCGCGAGCCCGTCGGTGTAGTCGGATCGATCACGCCGTGGAATTTCCCGTTTCCGATGGAGGTGTCCAAGATTGCTCCGGCACTCGCCGTGGGATGCACAGTTGTACTGAAGCCCGCCGAGCTGACTCCGCTCACGGCCGTGCGGCTCGCGGAGCTGATCCAGGAAGTGGGCTTTCCGCCCGGTGTGGTCAATATCGTCACCGGCTTCGGAGATCCGGCCGGCAAGGCGCTGGTCGCGCATCCGGAGGTCGACAAGGTGTCGTTCACGGGCTCGACACTGGTTGGCAAGTCGATTGTCGCGGCGGCGGCCGGCAACCTGAAGCGCGTCTCCCTCGAGCTGGGAGGCAAGTCGCCCGTGATCATCTTCCCGGATGCCGATCTGGATCGGGCGACCGAGGGTGCGGCGAATGGAATCTTCGGCAATGCCGGACAGGTATGTGTCGCCGGCTCGCGCCTGTTCGTGCACAGGAAAGTGTTCGAGCGCATCGTCGATGGCGTCGTGGAGCGCGCCAGGAAGCTGCGTGTCGGACCCGGCCTGCAACCCGATACCCAGATGGGACCGCTGGTTTCACAGAAGCAGCTGGAAAGAGTGACGGGTTACATCCAGTCCGGGACCGCGGACGGGGCCGAAGTGGTGGTGGGAGGCAAGGCCATCGAGGGCAAGGGTTACTTCATCCAACCCACCGTGCTGGCGCAGACAAACCGCGACATGCGGGTGGTGCGCGAGGAGATTTTCGGGCCGGTCGTGTGTGCCATGCCCATCGACGATGAAGATCTCGAGCGTATCGCCAGGCAAGCCAACGACACCGACTACGGCCTGTCCTCCAACATCTGGACACGGGATGTCAGCGTGGCGCACAAGCTGGCACGCAAAATCAAGGCCGGCATGGTGCGCATCAACGGCGGACAGGGGCTCGACCACGCGCTGCCCTTCGGCGGCTACAAGCAGTCTGGCTGGGGTCGGGAGAATGGGCGCGAGGGCGTGGAGGCCTACACCGAAGTCAAATCGGTGAGCGTCGCGCTGTAACCGTCCCGCCGCGACGCGACGGAGGTTCGGGAGACCAGGCCAGTCCGTCGGGAGACTAAGCCAGTCCGTCGGGAGACTAAGCCAGTCCGTCGGGAGCTCTAACCCACCTCCAGCTTGAATGCGCGCTCGGCGTTGGTCTGGTAGAACTTCCTGCGGACCTCGTCCGACACGTCGGCGCGCTCCATCTCGCCGACTTCTTCCGGGGCGAACTGGTAGGGATAGTCCATCGCGTAAAGGACGCGGTCCACGCCCAGCACCTGCTGCGAGAACAGAATCGCCGGGGCCCAGGCCACGCCGCTGTTGGTCACATACACGTTCTCCCGCAGGTAGTCGCTGACCTTCTTCTTCAGCGGCTTCATTGACTCATAACGCTTGGAGAGCACGGTGGCGCGGTGCATATAGTCGAGGCGGTACATCCAGAAGGGCAGCGCTTCGCCCATGTGGCCGATCATGATCTGCAGCTTCGGAAAGCGATCGAACGCGCCGCTGGTGATGATCGCGAGCACGTGCATGCCGACGTCCACGCCGAAGCCGAAGATCGCTCCGTCCAGTCCGCGCGCGAGCAACGGGCCCACCAGGCCCTTCGAGGGCCCCTGCGGGTGGATGTAGATGGGGACATCGAGCGCCTCGGCGGCGGCGAAGATATCCCAGAACTTCGGGTCATCGAGATACTCGCCGTGGGTGTGGGAGTTGATGATTGCGCCCTTGAGTCCAAGGCGCCGGATGCCTCGCTCGAGCTCCTTAGCCGCCTCCTGTGGGTTCTGCGGGGCGATGGCCGCGAGCCCCGCGAAGCGGGTGCGGTGCCTGGCGATGGCTTCCGCGAGCTGATCGTTGCTCGACTTTGCCATGGAGACCGCCGTCGCCGCGTCGAAGATCTGCACGCCCGGTCCGGTGAGAGACAGGACCTGCATGTCAACACCGGAGGCATCCATGTCCTGGATGCGTCGCTCATCCAGCCACTGCAGTCTCTCGATGATGGCGCGGGCGCGATCGCTGGGGCTGTTCAGGTAGAAGCCCCACAGGCTATGGAAGCCGGGGTCATCGAGCGTGCGAGCAGCGAGGATCTTGCGGTACTCGCGGAACAGCTCCGGTGTTGCGAACGCCTCCTCGGTTGCGATTTTCCGGTAGGGCCGGGCGCCGCCCGGGTTGTTTCGGCCGCTCTCGCTGGATGCCATCGACTTACCCTTCGATATGCGTTTGTCTGGAGTGAAGGCGGCGCAGTGTACGCCGCCATCGAGTATCGTTGCAGTCCACTTGCACCCACCTCGGGGGGAACTGGCCATGGCCGATGAGACTGGCGAGCTGCGGCGGCAGCTTCAGCAACTGTCCGCGGAAATCGCAGCGCTGCAGGATGTCAATGCCATCCGCAGGTTGCAGCATGCTTACGGGTACTACCTGGACAAGTGTCTGTACGATGAGGTGGTGGACCTGTTCTGTGACAGCGGCGAGGTTCACTTCATGAACGGCGTGTTCCGTCACAAGGCCGGCGTGCGCCGCCTGTATTGCGATCGCTTTCGCAAGAACTTCACCGGCGGACACAATGGTCCGCTGTACGGCTTTCTGCTCGATCACCTGCAACTGCAGGACATCGTCGATGTCGCGCCTGATCGCGGCTCGGCCCGCGGACGCTTTCGTGCCCTGATGCAGGCCGGCTGCCATGTTTCCAACCCCAACAAGCCGGCGATGCTCCCACAGCAGTGGTGGGAGGGCGGGATTTACGAGAACGAGTACGTGCGCGAGGCGGGAGTCTGGAAAATCAAGGTTCTCAATTACCACTGCCTCTATCATGCGCTGTACGAGAAGGGTTGGGCCCATACACCGGCCGAGCTCACGCCCGCCTTCACGCGAACCTTCCCCGACGACCCGGCGGGCCCCGATGTGCTCGTCGAGCCGGTGCCGGCCCTCTGGCCGGAGACTGCCGTGGTCCCCTTCCACTACACGCACCCCGTAACGGGGAAGCGGTGGACGCCGTCCTGACACACGAGGACAGTGTTGCGACGGCCGGCCTGACACCCGACGATGCGGTCGCGGATAGCGAGGGGCAGAGGTCGCTGTCGTCGGGGCGGGCGGGCGCGAAGCGGGTCGCGATGGCGGGGCGGGGGGCAGACGCCGCCCCACCGTGCGCCCGTACCGCGGAGCCGCAGCTGCCCGTCCGCAGAGTGGCCGCGTGCGCGGACGGCGAGCAGCACCAGCTTGCGCTGGCCGGCGATGCCGTCAATCTAGACCGATATCGATCCAGTCCCGCGCGGCTGCGCGCCGAGGACCCATCAAGCGGAGAACGCGATGAGCAACGCATTTCCCAATGCCATGGACTACACCGGATTCAACGCACCCTCGCGCGTCGAGTGCGACGTTCATGATCTGGTCGTCGAGGGGCAGATCCCCGCGGAGGTCAATGGGTCCTGGTACCAGACGGTGCCCGATCCGCAGTACCCGCCGATGATCCCGCCGGACACCTATCTGAGCGGCGACTGCATGATGCGCATGCTGCGCTTCGAGAATGGGCGCGTCGATCTCAAGCAGCGCTACGTCCAGTCGGAGCGTTTCAAGGAGGAGCGTCGCGCCCGTCGTGCGCTCTATGGCCGGTATCGCAATCCGTACACGGACGATCCCAGCGTGCGAGGCAAGTCCCGGGCTGTCTACAACACGACACCGATCTTCCACGGCGGCCGCCTGCTTGCGCTCAAGGAAGACAGTCATGCGATGGAGATTCATCCGCGCACGCTCGAGACGCTCGGCGAGTGGGACTATCGGGGCAAGCTGCGCAGCCAGACGATGACTGCCCACCCGCGCTTCGATCCGGAGACGGGCGATATGTACTTCTTCGGCTATGAAGCGAGCGGCCTCGCCTCCCGCGATGTCTCGTACTGCATCGCCAACAAGGACGGGGAGCTGGTCTACGAGGAGTGGTTCCAGGTTCCCTACTGCGCCCTGATGCATGACTTCGTCGTTACGCAGGAGCACGTGATCTTTCCGGTGTTTCCCATCACCGCCGACCTGGCCAGAATGCAGGCCGGCGGTACGCACTGGATCTTCGAGCCCGGCAAGGAGTCCTTCATCGGGATCATGCCACGGCGCGGCAAGGTCAAGGATCTGCGCTGGTTCCGCGGGCCGGCGCGCTCGGCGTTTCATTACATGAACGCCTTCTCCGAGGGCAGCCGCGTCCACATGGATTTCGGCTGCAGCAACATGGTTCCCTTTCCCTTCATTCGCGAGGCCTCGGGCATCCAGATGCGTCCCGAGGAGATGGCCGGCGCATTCGTGCGCTGGAGCTTCGATCTGTCCAGGCCCGGAGATAAGTACGAGGAGTCGGTGCTCGGGCCCGCGGGCGACATGCCGCGCACGGCCAACAAGGACCAGATGCGCGATTACGGCGTCGGCTACTACCAGAGCTTCGATCCGACACTCGGGCCGCCCAACATCGCGGGGCCCGTGGGAGCGGGATTCAACACCATCGTGCGCATCGAGATTCCCTCGGGCCGCACGAAGCGCTTCGTCCCCGGCGGTCCGACGACGGTGCAGGAACACGTCCACATCCCCTCGAAGCAGCCCAAGCACGAGGGGTATCTCGGGTTCATCGTCGATCGCCATGCCGACAACCTGTCGGAGTTCGTGCTCCTGGAAGCCGAGCATCCGGACAAGGGGCCGCTCGCGCGCATCCAGATACCCCTGCGGCTGCGAGTGGGTGTGCACGGTAACTGGGTGCCGGCGGAGAGCCTTTAGTGGCTGCGGCTGCGCCGATGAAACCGCAACTGGAGCTCGTATTCGAGCTGGATGGCGTGCTGGAGGCGGCCGTCGAGGTGGGCAACACTCCCCAGGGGCTGCGGCGTATGGTGCCGATCAGGAGTGGCAGTTTCGAGGGCGCCAACATTCGCGGCAGAATGCTGCCGGGCGGAGCCGATTGGCAGGTGCTGCGCAACGATGGCGCCTGGGAGCTGCATGCGTTGTATCTGCTGGAAACGGACGATGGCGTGCGCATCCAGGTCGAGAATCATGGCTTGCGGCACGGTCCGGAAGCGGTGATGCGGCGCCTTGCCGCGGGTGAGCCCGTCGATCCGTCGGAGTATTACTTCCGGGCAACGCCGAAGTTTGCCGTTCCCGCAGGCAAATACGAGTGGCTGAATCGCAGCCTGTTTCTGTGCACCGGTACGCGCGCACCGCTGGGGATCCATCTCTGGTTCTACCGCGTAGGGTGATCCCCCTGCGCCTCAACCGATGTGCTGCCTGCGATATTCCCGCGGGCTGGCTCCATAGCGGGCTCGGAACACGCGGCCGAAATGCGTGGGGCTGTTGAAGCCGTAATCGAACGCGATGGCGGTGACGGTTCGATTGACCTGCGCCGGGAGAGTCAGCGCGCGCGAGCACTCCTCGAGGCGGCGCCTGAGGATGTACCGTGCCACCGTCTCTGACTCTTTGGAGAACAGATGATGCAGGTAGCGCGGCGTCATCTTGCAGGCTTCGGCCACCCGCATGGGCGTGAGGTCCGGGTCGCCCAGGTGTGCCTCGATGAAGTTGACGATCCGCAGCCGATGCGCGGTGGCCAGCGATGAGCGATCGGGCTGAGCCTCGGGCACGCCCGTATAGGCGCTCGCCAGCAGATCCAGAATCGCACGCGTGACCCGCGGTGCCACGCTTGGATCCAGATCCTCGCGGCAGCGCATCCAGAAATCCTTGAGGAAATTCGAGACCAGTCCGCTGAGGCCGGCGTTCCCGGGCATCGGAATCGCGACGACGCTCTCCGGAGAGGCAATGTGCCGCCGCAGCAGCGTCTCGGGTATGCCGACGACGAACATGCGATTGGGGTTCTTGAAGAGGATCTCGTACGCGCGCGTCGTGTCGCATAGCGTGAAGTCGCCCGGCCCGAGCCGTGCCTCGCGTCCGTCCTGGCGGCTGACGCTCTCTCCCTCGAGCATCATGTGAACGAAGAACATCGCGACGCGCGAGCGCGCCACGTGCAGCCTCGAATGACGAACGGTCTGGGCATCGGAATACACCTCGGCTACGGTCATGTCCCCGAGGCGTGTGCGGCTCAGGCGGCCGCAGAAATTGCGAATGTCTGCCGGATCCGAGACGAGCGGTGTGAAGGAGGAGGCGGCGGTGTCGTTCCAGAATTCGATCTTGCGGCGCGGCTCCAGGCCTGCCGTCGAGAACGTCTCAAGCTGAATCATGTTCGTGCCTTTCGCACTGCTCACTTCAACTTGGCCACCGGGGTGCGTCGCTTTATATCATAAGCGAATCAGATTTCCGCCGCCGGAATCGCAGCCACCGGTTGCGATCCGTGGGCCACGGCCGCGGCGTAAGCCTGCACGCGTGGCAGGATCCGGGCTGCATAGAAGGAGGCAGTGGCAATGATGCCTTGCGCATCCGCCGAGTCGCGGTGCGCGAGTGCCTCGGCGGCCGACACGGCCCACTGCCATCCGCCGGCCAGGACGCCCAGCCAGTTCAGGAAGTCATACGCGACCGTCCCTACGAGCTGTGCGTCTGTTGCGCAGTTGGCGATGATCTGCATGGCAGCCGCGCGCAGGGCGACAGATCCGTCGAGCAGTCCTGTGCGCAGGGCTGCGAGTCCGTCGCTCGAGGCCGCCGGCAGGGCTCGGGCAGCGTTCTCGAAATCCGCGAGCAGCTCGCTGAGAGCGGCTCCCCCATCGCGAATGACTTTGCGGCCGAGCAGGTCCTGAGCCTGGATGTAGTTGGTGCCCTCGAAAATCGAGCCGATGCGGGCATCCCGAAAGACCTGGGAGATTTCGGCGTCGTCGATATAACCGGCTCCGCCGTGTACCTGCACGCCAAGCGAGGCGATCTCGAACCCGATGTCGGACACCCATGCTTTGACAACGGGTGTGAGCAGGTCCGCGCGCCGCAGCGCGGCCGCACGCGTTTCAGCATCTTTCGCTGCATGAGCGACGTCCACCGTACCGGCGGCCGTGTAGGTGAGACAGCGTGCCGCATGCAACAGCGATTTCATCGTCAGCAGCATTCGACGCACGTCGGCATGCTCGATGATAGGGCGCTGCGAACCGGCGGCATCACGTCCCTGCAAGCGCTCGCGTGCGTGATGACGGGCGAGCTGGAGACTGCGCTCGGCAAGACCGAGGGAATGCATTCCAACACCGATGCGCATGTGATTCATGATCGTAAACATGCAGGCGAGACCTTCGTGGCGTCGGCCGATCAGCCAGCCACGCGCGCCGCCATGTTCGCCGATGGCCATCACACAGGTTGGGCTCGCGCGAATTCCGATCTTGTGCTCGACGGATACGGCGTGGATATCGTTGTCGGTGGGCATGCCGTCCGGCGCGCGGAGCTTCTTCGGCACGAGGAACAGGGAGATCCCCTTCAGACCCGGCGGCGCGTCCGGTGTGCGGGCCAGCACGAAATGCACGATGTTGTCGGCCAGATCGTGGTCGCCCCAGGAGATATAGATCTTGCGGCCGAAGAGTCGCCAGGTATCGCCGTCAGGCTCGGCGCGAGTGCGAAGCGTCGAGAGGTCCGATCCCGCTTGCGGTTCTGTGAGGCACATGGTGCAGGTCCATTCGCCGCTGGCGATGCGCGGCATGTACTCCTCGCGCAGCTCTTTTGGGGCGTGAACCCGGAGTGCTTCGAGCGCGCCCACCGCGAGCTCCGGGCACATTGCAAATGCCATGTTCGCTCCGGCCCACATTTCGGACACCGCTACTGCAAGGACGCCAGGTAGTCCCTGGCCGCCGTACTCCGCGGGTGCGCCGATCGAGGTCCAGCCGGCCTCGCGGAACTCGCGGTAGGCCTCGGGGAAGCCCGGTGCGGTGCGCACTCCAAGGACTTCGCAGCGGCTTCCTGACCGGTCGCCTACCGGGTTCAGCGGTGAGAGCACCTCTGCAGCGAAACGCGCAGCGGCTTCCAGGATCTGGGTGGTCAGCTCGGCGGGAACTTCCGCATGACTTTCCAAGTGCAGAGCGCCGCTCACGCGGGCCGCCTGCGCCATCGCGAGCCGCAGGGATGTTAGGGGAGCCTGGTAGGGAGGTGACAAGGTGTTCCGCTCTGTGCGCTACGCTTTCGGGTGCGCAAGGATACTATTTCATTGCAAAAAGTCGCCTATGGCCCCGGATGGGCCAGCGCTTTTTGGATTTTCCATTGCAGCGCGACTTCCTGCCGACGGACAATGCACACCCGAAACGGGAGTCAGGCAATGACAGACAAGCCCTTTGAGGTCATCAGCCAGAACCGGTGCTTCGAGGGCACCGTCGGCTTCTATCGGCACGAGGCCGTGAGCACCGCCTGCGCGATGAAATTTTCCGTATACCTGCCGCCACAGGCGACATCCGGCTCGGGACGTCGTGTACCGGTGTTGTACTACCTCGCGGGCCTGACATGCACGGAAGAGACCTTCATGATCAAGGCGGGAGCGCAGCGCGTCGCCGCCCAGCTGGGGATTGCGCTCGTCGCGCCCGATACGAGCCCGCGCGGAGTGAAGCTTCCGGGGGACAGTGATTCCTGGGACTTCGGCGTCGGCGCCGGCTTCTATGTGGATGCGACCGTCGAGCCCTGGTCGCGCCACTATCACATGTACACCTACGTCGTGCAGGAGCTGCGGACGCTGATCGAGGCGCACTTCCCCGTCGAGCCGGCGCGCACCGGAATATTCGGTCACTCCATGGGCGGCCATGGAGCGCTGACGCTGGCACTGCGCAATCCTGACATCTACAAGTCCGTGTCGGCTTTCGCGCCCATCGCGGCGCCGCGGCAATGTCCCTGGGGCCAGAAAGCTTTCACGGGCTATCTCGGCCCGGACCGTGGGCAGTGGAGCGAGTACGACGCGACCGAGCTGGTGGCACGCGTGCCCAACGCGGCTGCCCGTCCTCCGATCCTGATCGATCAGGGATCAGCCGATCAATTCCTCGAGCGTGAGCTGCATCCGCATCTGTTCGAGGCGGCGGCGAAGAAGGCCGGGTATCCGCTCACACTGCGGCGGCAAACGGGCTACGACCACGGTTACTACTTCATTTCCACGTTCATGGAGGATCATCTGCGCCACCACGCCCGCATACTGCTTTAGCGGAGGGTCGGCACGCCGGCAAAAACCACGCTTTTTGCCGGCCGCATGGACTGGCTGAGGACCTCACCTCTGCGAGAATTCCCGCAGGGAATTCTCGCCAATTGGCTAGGGGATGCGCGCCGCCTCGAT
>CAZLYG010000037.1:13289-18935 GCA_964563075.1 uncultured Steroidobacteraceae bacterium
GGCGTCTTGTCGTCGGTGGTCTCGCCGATCGACATCGCCGCCTCGATGATGATCTCACGCAGCCAGCCGTGACCGGGGTCCGGCTCGTTGCGCTTGTGCCAGATCACGACTTCCCGGGTCTCGGGAGTCTCGAACGGCAGGGGCAACACCTTCACAGGAGCGAACCGCTCCAGCTCCCTGGCGAGGTGCTCGGGCAAAGTGGCGATCAGTTCCGTGCCGGCGATGAGCGAGGGAATCTCCAGCAGTCCCTGTGTCGTTGCGCGCACGTCGATGTCGGCATTCGTCAGCCGGCGCACCATCTCCTCCAGCGGAATGGTGTGTCCGCTCGGCCAGCCGAAGACATGCGGCAGCGCGAGGTACTGCGCTTCCGAGATCGTGTCCTGCACGCTCGGGTGATCGCGCGAGGCGATACACACCCAGCGTACGGGCCGCAGATCGATGATCCGCAGTGTTTCAGGGAAGGCCTTCAGGCCGAACAAACGCAGGCTGTTCAGGCCCAGATAGAGATCCGCATCGCCGTACTCCAGGCGCGCGAGTGTCGTTTCGGAGAAATGCTCGACGTGGCATTGGATGCCCGGAGCTTCACGCGACAGGCGGCGGAACACCGCCGGCATGACCCTCAGGATGGCATCTGCCGAAACGATGAGAGTGAAGGTTCTCCGCACGGTTGCCGGGTCGAACGTAGGTTGGGTTCCGAGCGTGGCCTGAATGCGGAGCAGCGCCTCGCGGACTGGCTCGACCAGGGAGAGCCCCCTGGGCGTGAGCTCCATGTCCCGGCCTACCCGGACCAGCAGCTGGTCGTTGAAATACTCGCGGAGCTTTTGCAGCGCGGCGCTCATGGCGGGCTGGGAGACGAACACGCGCTCGGCGGCGCGCGTAACGTTCTTCTCGTGCAGCAGCGCATCGAGTGCGATCAGCAGATTCAGGTCGAACCGGTTCAGTTGCATGTGGTCGTAACTTATTGTTGCGGCTGCAAACAGCAGCTCTGGGCGCTCCTCGGCGCCCCTGCCGTATACTGCCGTGCAGGAGTGCTTTCGTACCTCCCCATGAACAGTAAGCATACCGTGAGCCTGTGCCGGGCAGAGCTTTGTCGGTCGCCGCACGCGCAGACGAGCCCCGATGGCGCCCGATGAACCCGATTCCGCCGGTGTGGATTCCGCCGGTGTGGCGGAGCAGGCTGGCGTCGAGCCCAAACCGGTCAGCTCGCAGGTTGCCATCGAGCGGTGGGTTGGGGGGGCGACCACTCGCACCACCGATCTGGTTGCCGAAGAATCGCCGGTCGCGCTCGTCTATCACGGCGTGCCGCACGTCGTCATGCTTGCGACTCCGGCTAACCTTGAGGACTTCGCTGTTGGTTTTACCTTGAGTGAGGGACTCGTCGAGCGGCCCGATGAGATCCGTGGCGTGGAAGTCGTGCAGGGGGCCGACGCCACCGACGTCAAAGTGACGGTGGCCTGGGAGCGCTTCTCCGAGCTGCTGAACCGCCGACGCAATCTCACCGGGCGGACCGGTTGTGGATTATGTGGTGCGGAAACAGCTGAGGATGCGATTCGCGAGCCCGCCGCCGTGGGCCCGGGCCCGACGGTGACCGCCCAACAACTCCACGATGCCATCGAGCAGCTGGGCTCGATGCAGCCGATCAATGCCAAGACGGGGAGTGTCCACGGTGCCGCGTGGGTCGTACCCGGCAAGGGCATTCAGCTGGTCCGGGAGGATGTGGGACGCCACAACGCCCTCGACAAGGCCATCGGCGCGCTGGTGCGTCAAGGAGCGGATCTCTCGAGCGGCTACATGCTCATTACCAGCCGCGCGAGCTACGAAATGGTGCTGAAGAGTGCCACCGTTGGAATCTCCTTCCTCTGCGCGCTGTCGGCGCCCACCGCCTTTGCAGTGCGGCTTGCTCAGAAAACGGGCCTGACGCTGGTGGCGTTTGCGCGTCGCGACAAGCACGTCGTGTACGCTCATCCGGGCCGCTTAAAATAGGCAGCTGCGACGGTCGCGCGCGAGACCGGGCGTCGAGGTGCGCGGGCCTCGTCGGCCACAGCAACTCACCTTCGAGTTATTCCGCTTTCCCGGGGGCCGGTCACTCGGGCCCCGCAGAGGGGCTGTAGCGTGCCGTGCTCGGGCCGTCCTAAGGGACGGCGCACCGGGGACCGTGCCGGGGCCGGGGACCGGGGCCGCGGACCGGGAATCGTGCCGGAGCCGAGACCGGGGATCGTGCCGGGGCCGAGACCGGGGACCGTGCCGGGGCCGGGGACCGGGGAGCGTGCCGGAGGTCCGCGTGCCGGGGCCGCACCCGGTTGCTGGCGGGGCGTCCGGGAGGCATACCGGGGGCCGCGCACGGGGGCCGCGTTGTGGGCCTCACGGGCGAGTCGCCGGGGCATGGCCTCAAGCGCCTGCGGAAGCGATGGCGGCCGAACCGGTGGCGGCGGAAGCGATGGCGGCCGAACCGGTCGCAGCGGGGGTGGCGGCCGAACCGGTGGCGGCGAACCGGTCGCAGGCGGGGTGGCGGCCAAACCGGTCGCGGCCGACCGGTCCGCGGGCATCCGCCCCGGCTATAGCTCCCATCCCAACTACCGATTTCCGCTCCCGGCGGGGAGCCGTTACCTTGCGGCTCCACCGCTGAGGGGGCGGGAACATGAACGTCGTGGGAAAACAAGCACTTGCGGATCATTCCGCGCCGCCGGCCAGCAGCGGATCGGAGACTTCCACACCGTTTCGCTTCTATGACAACCGTCAGAAGTACCTGGCGTTCGTCAACACCTGCAACGAGAAATCGGCCATTGCGCGGCGCGCCTCGCAGGAGCTGGCTCATGTGAAGCCCAGTCCACCGGCGCTGCGTTTCTTCGATGCCGGGATGGGAGATGCCACGGTGCTGTCGCGCCTCATGCGCAGCACGCACCGGATGTTTCCTCATGTGCCGCTGATGGCCGTGGCCAAGGAGATCAGCCTCGAGGATGTGCGCCTGGGTCTGGACAAAATGCCGGATCGCTTTTACGAGCATCCCGCGACGGTGTTGGTCATCACCAATCTGAACTACGCAGAGGCGCCGCGGCTGATGCCGCGGGACATGTCCTCGGCCGCGGCTCTCAATTGGCAGGAAGTCCGACTGACAGGCAGCTCCTCACACGAGTATGGCGAGCAGATCGAGGAGCTCGAGCGCACGCTTGACTACGGCTGGGCCACAAAGCCCAGCCCGCGTTCGGGCAATCCCGTCTATGCCCGCCCGTCGGTGCTCGTGATCTATCGCGAGGATCAGAAATTCCTGCTGGACTCGATCATTCCGAAGCCCGGTCGGATCTTCGAGAGCTACGATCTCATTCTCGCCTCACAGCCCTGGCGCGCGCGCATGTCGGCCGAATTCAAGGCGCAGAAAGTGCTCGCGCCGCTGGCCCGCAGCCTCAGTCCGGGCGGTCGCCTGCTCGCTATTCAATCCTGCGGCCATGATCCGGGCGTGGAGATCATCCAGAAGCTGTGGCCAGAGGAAAATCCATTCCAGGTCGACCGCCACGCGTTGCTGGCAGCCCTGAAAGCGGAGCTCGGACGCGATGCCCGTGATTTCACCCTGACGGCGTTTCCCGACGAAAAGGCCGTGTTTCGCTACGACATGCACACGTTGCCCTCGGAGATCTCCGATCGCATCGGCACCTCGACGCTGTACGCGGCCTGGAACGCGGCCATCTATGTCAATCAGATCGAGGATGAGCGCCTCGACCCCGTCATGAAAAGCGGGGCGTACCTGCACGCCACCCAGACGGTTCTCCAGAAACACAGCGGGCTGTGGTTCAACGACGAAACTTTCGTCGTGACCCGCCGCAAACCTTGAGCGAGTCGCACCCAATGAACGCCACCCAGCCGATGACCGAGCCGACCACCATCACCGATCCGGCCGAGTTGAAACGCCGCGTTGTGGAGTTCGCGCGCGGGGCTTCCACAGAGATTTCCACCATGGACGAGGAGTTGCTGACGACCCTCGCCACGAAGATTCCCGCCGGGACAGCGGTGTTCGTCGCGCACACGCCGAAGGCTTCTCTGGACGACGTCGTGCGCGTCGCGCTCAAGGTTCAGGCCCTGGGATTCCGTGCTTCGCCGCATATCGTCGCGCGGCGCATCGAGAGCGAGAGCGCGCTGCGCGCCGGCCTGCGCGAGCTGGTTGACGGAGGTGTGGAGCAGGTGCTGCTGGTCGCCGGCGACCTCGAGAAGCCGCTGGGCAAGTTCACCAGCACCCTGGAGATCATCGATTCCGGCGCGATCGTGGATTCGGGCTTGAAGCGCATAGCGGTGGCCGGGCATCCGGAGGGCCACAAGGCGGTGGGTCCCACGACCTTGTGGGCAGCCCTGAAGCACAAGCAGGAATTTGCCCGTCGCAGCGGCATCAAGGTGCAGATCAATACCCAGTTCGGCTTCAACCCCCAGTCCATTGTGGAGTGGGGTAAGCACCTGGGCGAGCATGGAATTTCGCTCCCCGTCTATGTGGGCGTCGCCGGCCCCACGCCCCTGCCGAAGCTCATCAAGTTCGCCATGGCCTGCGGCGTTGGCGCCTCGCTCCACTCGCTTATGAAAAATATGAGCGCCATGACCAACCTGGCTCGACTCGCCACCTCTCCAGATGAGATGCTAGTGGGCCTCGTCCAGGGGGGCGCCGGAACGGCCGCCAGTCCCCTGGTACACCCGCACTTCTATGCGTTCGGCGGCACGGTCGCCACAGCGCGATGGCTGCGTGCGGTCGTCGATGGCAATTTCGAAATACCGGCCGGCGGTGGCAAGTTTGTGATGGATGCCTGAATGCGGGCAGCCTGCAGGGGATAGACACTCGATGAAGGGTTCAAGCGCGCTCATCTGCGGCTCGATGGCGTTCGACACCATCATGGTGTTCGGCGATCGCTTCCGTAACCACATCCTTCCCGACAAGCTGCACATGCTGAACGTCTCTTTCCTGGTGCCGCAGATGCGCCGCGAATTCGGCGGCTGCGCCGGGAATATCGCCTACAACCTGAAGCTGCTGGGCGACGTCGGCTATCCGATGGCGACCGTGGGGCGCGACTTCGCTCCCTACCGGGACTGGCTGCAACAGAACGGTGTTCCGGCCGACCACGTCCGCGTCATCGACTCCGAGCACACGGCGCAGGCTTTCATCACCACGGATCTGGATGACAACCAGATCACCGCGTTTCACCCTGGCGCCATGCAGCAGTCGCACATCAATCGGGTGAGCGACGGACGCGACATCGCCCTGGGGATCGTGGCACCGGACGGCCGTGATGGGATGATCCAGCATGCGGAGCAGTTTGCGGCCGCCGGCATCCCTTTCATTTTCGATCCCGGCCAGGGGCTGCCGATGTTCGGCGGCGAGGATCTGGCGCGCTTCGTGTCGCAGGCGACCTGGGTCGCGGTCAACGAATACGAGTGGCAGCTCGTGCAGCAGAAGACGGGCTGGACGGTGCGCGATGTCACCCAGCGTGTGAAAGCGCTGATCGTGACACTCGGAGCGGGCGGGTCGGTCATCCATACCGCCGACGGCGAGATCTCGATCCCGTGCGCCAGGCCCACCGCCGTCGTCGATCCGACCGGCTGCGGGGACGCCTATCGCGCCGGCCTGATCCACGGTCTGCTGCATGGCCTGGACTGGAAGACGACCGGGCGCAT
>CAZLYG010000038.1:0-249 GCA_964563075.1 uncultured Steroidobacteraceae bacterium
CTTGCGCGTCCAGGTGGAGCGCAGCACAAAAGCGGCGGCATGGCCTCGATGATAGCAGCCGCAGCCCCCTCGCAGTGAGGCGCCCCGCTGCAATGCACTCAATCTGCTAGCATCGCGCGCCAAGCGCACCACCGGGATGGACAAGAACATCATGACCGGACCCATCCTTGAAGTTTGCAATCTGGTGAAGCAGTACGCCGCCGTCACCGCGGTGAGCGACGTCTCCTTCAGCGTACCCGAAGGCATGTG
>CAZLYG010000038.1:259-18616 GCA_964563075.1 uncultured Steroidobacteraceae bacterium
CCTGCTGGGCCCGAACGGTGCCGGCAAGACCACGACCATCGAGATCATGGAAGGCATTCTCACCGCGACCTCCGGCCAGGTCCGCTACCGTGGGGAAGCCCTGGGACAGCGATTCCGCGAGGAGGCCGGCATCCTCTTTCAAAAGACCGCGCTGCAGGATTTTCTCACCGTGCGGCAATGCCTTTCGATGTTCCGCGGCCTGTATGACCGCGGCGTCGATGTCGAGGAGCTGATCAAGTTGTGCGCGCTGGAGAAGCTTGCGGACCGCGACAACAGGAAGCTCTCCGGCGGCCAGCAACAGAGACTGCTGCTGGCCATTGCGCTCGTCAACGATCCGGCGCTGATTTTCCTCGATGAGCCGACCACGGGGCTGGACCCGCAGGCGCGGCGCAATTTCTGGGAGCTCATCCAGTCCATCAAGGCACGGCACAAGACCGTCATTCTCACCACCCACTACATGGAGGAGGCGGAGCTGTTGTGCGATGAGATCGCCATCATGGACAATGGCAAGATCATCGCCCAAGGAACCCCGCGCCACCTGCTCAACCAGCACTTTGCCGAAGTCCTGCTGGAGCTCCCGCGCCGGGAGTTTCCTGAATCCGCACGCCATCTGCCGTTGAAGGTGATCGAGGCGAGCGACAGCATCGAGATTACGACCAACGACCTGGATGCGACCTTGCGAACCCTGATGGATGCACGCGTCCCCCTGCAGAATCTGCGCATCCGGCCACCGAACCTGGAGGATCTGTTCCTGGAGCTGACCGGCAAGGCGCTGCGCGCATGATGAGAAGACTGCTGGCGGTCTGGCACGCGCGCAATCTGGAGTTCGTACGCGACCGCAGCACTCTGCTGTTCACGTTGGTCATGCCCGTGATGCTCATCGTCGGCATGAGCTTCGTATTCGGGGGCCGGGAGCGCCCATTGTTCAAAGTAGGCGTGCTCACCGCCGCCCCTGTCGACAAGAGCGCGCATCCGTTCCTGCATGAACGCTTCGTCGACTTCGTGCCCATTGCCAGCGAATCCGACGGGGTGCACAAGGTCACGCATCAGCAGATCGATCTGCTGCTGGACCTGCCGCACCGCGCGGGGGCGGCCTCCGGCGTCGCGGTCGCAAACGATCCCTCGGCGGTACCGCGCTACTGGGTCAACACCGACTCGCCCAAGGGCTACATCGTAGAGAAGCTGCTGCTGGCCTCGGCGCCCACCGCCCGGCGCGAGCCCGTGACGGGAACGGCCACGCGCTACGTCGACTGGCTGTTCCCCGGCATCCTGGGCATGAACATGATGTTCAGCTGCCTGTTCGGCGTCGGCTATGTGGTGCTGCGCTATCGCAAGAGCGGCTTCCTCAAACGGCTGCACGCCACGCCGCTCAGCGCTTTCGAGTTCCTGAGCGCACAGGTGCTCTCACGCCTGTGCCTGATCCTGTTCGTCACGGTGGTCCTGTACGTGGGCATCGCAGCCATCATCCATTTCCACTCGGCCGGGAGTGTATGGCTGCTGCTGCTGCTCGCCGTGCTCGGCTCGCTCTCGATGATTGCACTGGGCCTGACGATCGCGGCTCGCTTCGCCAGCGAAGAGCTCGTCGGCGGTCTGCTGAATCTGCTGACCTGGCCGATGATGCTCCTGTCGGGGATCTGGTTCTCGCTCGAAGGCTCGCCGCAATGGGTGCAGTGGCTCGCCGGCATCTTCCCGCTGACGCATCTGCTGGATGCCTCCCGCGCTATCATGCTGGACGGTGCCGGTGTGGCGCAGATCATCCCGCACCTGATTTACCTGGGCGTCACCGCGATCGCTTTCCTGGCCTTCGGCGCCTGGTCGTTCCGCTGGCGCATCGAGTGAGGAAGGACATCTTGCGTTTCTTCAGTGACAACACCGCCGGTGCGTCCCCGGAAATCATGGATGCGATCGCCGCCGCCAACCGCGGCCTCGAGAAGGCCTACGGCGATGATCCGTGGACGCGCCGACTCGATGAGGTCCTCAGCGGTTTCTTCGACACCCCCGTGCGGGCGTTCGCCGTCGCCACAGGCACCGCGGCCAACTCCCTGAGCCTGGCCACCCTGAGCCCACCCTACGGCGCTATCTTTGCGCATGAGGAAGCGCACATCGTGTGCGATGAATGCGGCGCTCCGGGCTTTTTCTCCGGCGGCGCGCAGCTCATGATGATCGCGGGCGAGCACGCGAAAATAACGGCCGCCGCCCTGCAGGCGACCCTGGATGCCCACCCCGTATCGGTCCATGGCGTTCAGCCGGCAGCCGTCTCGTTGACACAGGCGACGGAGTACGGAACGACCTATCGGCCTGCGGAGATCGCCGCGGTGAGCGCGGTTGCCCATGCGCGCGGGGTCAAAGTGCACATGGACGGCGCGCGTTTCGGCAACTCAGTGGCATTTCTCGACTGCCACCCTGCCGACATCACCTGGCGCGCAGGCGTGGATGTCCTGTCGTTTGGCGCCACCAAGAACGGGGCCCTTGGGGCGGAAGCGGTGGTGTTTTTCAACCCGGGCGACGTGAAGGATTTCGAGCTGCGCCGCAAGCGTGCCGGCCACCTGCTCTCCAAGTCGCGGTTCGTTGCTGCTCAGTTGCTCGCCTACGTCGAGACGGGTGTGTGGCGCCGCAACGCGACCCGCACCAACGAGCTGGCCCAGCGCATCGCACGCGCCGCCGGCAGCGCCCTGCTCTATCCGGTGGAAGCCAACGAGGTGTTCCTGCGCCTGGGCGCGGAGCGCAAACGGACACTGCGTGCCGCCGGATTCCAGTTCTACGACTGGGGCCCGGAAGTCGCCGGCGAAGCCCGGATCGTCGTATCGTGGGATCAGCCGGAAAGCGATGTAGTGGCGCTCTGCCGCGCCTTGGGCGCGTAATCTAGAGCTCGCGCAACCCCGCGGTCACCGGTTGGCGCGCTGCGCGCAGCGCGGGGAACAGTCCACCGACCAGACCGATGGTGAGCGCCCACCGGAGGCCATCCCCTACCAGCGCCGGGGTGACCTTGAACGCGAACACTACCTGGCTGAAGTTGGAGCCGAGCGTCGAGGCCGTGTAGTTGTCGAAGATGGCCCAGGCGAGAGCGGCACCGAGGAGGCCTCCGGCCAGCGCCAGCAGCAGCGTTTCGATCATGACCGACACGACGACCGGTGTACCCCGGAAGCCGATGGCGCGCAGCGTCGCGATTTCGCGAGTCCGCGTGGCAACCGCGGCATACATGGAGTTCAGGGCGCCGAAAACCGCGCCGATCGCCATGATCGCCCCGACAACGGTGCCGAGGATGCGAATGATGGTGGAGATCGTGTCGGACTGCGAGTTGTAGTAGGTGCGCGTGGTGCTGGCATCGACCTGCACGCGCCGGTCGGCCTGCAGCCCGGCCTTGAAGGCATCGAACGCCGCCGGGCTCGTGAGCCGTACCGTCACCGAGCTCGTGCTGCTGCCCCGCCTGTAGGCTGACCCGACGATGTCGGTGTCGCCCCATAGCTCGGAGTTGTGGGAGTCGCCGGAATCGAACCCTCCAACAACCGTCCACACCTGCTCGTTCAACTTGACGGTCGAGCCCGGCTCGATCCCGGCGAATTGCCGGCGTGCATCCTTGCCGGCGATCAGCTCGCGCAGTCCCGGCCTGAACTTGCGGCCGACAGTGATCTGCACGTTCGGCCGAAGCGTCCAGGCCCGCTCGCCCACCCCCCGGATCTCGACGTTGGCATCCAGCCCGGTGCCTTTCTTCGGGAGCGATGCGACCACGACCAGCTCCGGGGATGCGATGGGCTCGCCGCTCGGGCCATGCATCACCTGAGGAGCCTGCGACACCAGCACCGCGGTTTCGTGGTCGAGCACGGAATTGAGCTCCGTCTGCGAGCCGGCGCGCATCACGATCGCTGTCTCATCGTTGCCGGTCTCCTTCAGCGTCTGCTGAAATCCCTGAGCCATCGCCAGCAGCGCCACCAGCACCGCCACGACGCCGGCAATGCCCACGACGACGACGGACGAGGCGCCGAGGCGCTGGGGAATGGTAGCGATGCCGATTTTCGTGACGGACAGCATCTGCTGCCCGACCCGGGTCAAGGCCAACAGTGCCGCCACGCTCGCCAGCACGGCCAACAACAGCCACCAGGGTGAGAACAGCACCACGGCCATCGGGATGAGGAAGTAGAGGACAGCAGTGACCACCAGCTGCCAGGTTGCGCCACCTCGCCGGCTCATATCAGCTCAGCGCCCCGAGAGCGCATCGACGATGCGCTGACCGCTGCCGCGCCTGGCGGGGAGAAACCCGACCAGGAGGCCGATCACCGCGGCAAGCGCGAGTCCCCGCAACCACTCGGCCGCTCCAACCGGGGGCAGTACCAGCTGCGTGCCGATCCGTGCCTGCACTGCCGAGGCCGCCACTCCCGCCAGCAGCAGCCCGATCGAGGCGCCGATCGCCAGCAGCAGCACCGCTTCGGCCAGCACCAGCGCGAGCACGCTGCGGCGCGAGAAGCCGATGGTCTTGAGGACCGCGAGCTCCGGAATCCGCTCGCGCACCGCCTGGGCCATGGTGTTGCCGGTCAGCAGCACCAGCGTGAAGAACACCGCACCCATGATCGAGCCGACGATGAGGCCGATGTCGGCAAACTGGCCTACCAGGGCCGCGGTGAACGCCTGCTCGGTCTCGGTCTTGGTCTCATGATCCGAATCCGCCGACAGGGCGTCGATGGCGTGCTCGACTGCGGTCGCCTGCTTCGGGTCGCGCAGCTTGACCGCATAGCGCCCGACGGTGCCCTGGCCGAACTGGCGCGCCTCATCGAAATAGTCGTGGTTGAACCAGAAGTTGTTCTCGTTGCCGCGCTCCTCGGGATTGCTGACATGATAGATCCCGACCAGATCGAACACCCAGGTGTTCGAGCCGCCCTTCTGGGGATAGATGGTGGCCTGCAGCGGGATCTTGTCGCCGATCTTCCAGCCCATCCGCCGCGCAAGGTTCTCGCCCACGACCGCGCCGGTGCGGGTGTCGTGAAACGCCTTGCGCTGCGCCGCGGGCATCCGCCACTCCGGATAGAGGTCGAAGAAGTTCTTCTCCACGGCCTGGCTGGGGAAGAAGTCGCGCCCATCCTGGTACTGGCCTCCGAACCAGTCCGCGTAGGAGACGGCTGCGACGCCGGGCACGGCCTGTATGCGTGTGTACAGGCTCATCGGCAGCGCCATCGTGAAGCTGATCTTCGATACCGTGACCAGCCGGTCCGCGCTGGAGATGCTCCCGCCGACGTTGTTGAAAGCGGTGCGGACCGTATCGAGCAGTCCAAACAGCAGGAACGCCGTCAACACCGACAGCACCGTGTAGATGGTGCGCGCCTTGCGCCGCAGCAGCGCCGCCCAGATCAGGTGCAGATACTTCATGCCGCGGAGTGCTCGGGATCGGAAACGAGCGTGCCTTTGTCCAGATGGAGTGTTCGGTGGGCATACTCCGCGGCCTTCGGGTCGTGCGTGACCATCACGATCGTTTTGCCGTGGTCGCGGTTGAGCTCCTGCATCAACGTCAGGACTTCAACGGCGGATTGCCGGTCCAGATCCCCGGTGGGCTCGTCGCAAACCAGCAGCGTCGGATCCGAAACGATCGCGCGTGCGATCGCGACACGCTGCTGCTGACCTCCCGACAGCTCGCTCGGCCGGTGCTCGGCGCGGTCGGCCAGACCGACAAGCTGCAGCGCGACGGCCGCCTTGCGGCGGCGCTCGGCGGCCGACAAACGCGTCAGCAGCAGAGGCAGCTCGACGTTGCGGCGCGCCGTGAGCATCGGCAGCAGGTTGTAGAACTGGAACACGAATCCAACATGGGAAGCGCGCCATTTCGCGAGATCATCCTCGCCCAGCTGCTCGATGTGCTGACCGCCGACGACGATGGTGCCGTCCGTCGGGGAATCCAGGCCACCGATGAGATTCAACAGTGTGGTCTTGCCGGAACCGGAAGGTCCCATCAGCGCCACGAAGTCATTCGCGGCGATCTCCAGCTGGATGTGATGCAGGACCTCCAGTTGCTGCTGACCGCGGCTGTAGACCTTGCTCAGGTTGCGGATCTCGACGAGCGTTGCCAAGCGCTGCTCACTCCTGCTTCAGGCTGACTCGCGCTCCATCACTCATATCCGCGGGCGGCGTGCGCACCAGGTGCGCGCCGGGACTGACCTCCTGAACCAGCTTCAGATCCCCGAACGCCTGGCCCGGGCTCACCTGCTGGGCGTGAACGCGGTCGCCCTCGACCACGAACACCACGCTCTTGCCGTCCTTCTGCACGATCGAGGAGCTCGGCACCAACACGCCCTTGGGCGGCGGCTCACCGGCACTCTGCTTGGACTGGAACGAGACGCGCACGCCCATGTCCGGCAGAATGCGCGGATCCTTCTTATCGAAGCCCACCCGCACCTTGACCGTCGCCTTGCTGCGATCGGCGGTCGGGATGATGGCAATCACGTGCGCGGGAATTTCCCAGTCCGGATAGGCATCCAGCGTCGCCGTCGCCGGCTGGTTGGCCTGCACGCGGTTGATATACGCCTCATTGACGTCGACTTCGATTTCCAGCGAGTCCATATCGACGATCGTCCCGACGCCGGTGCGCGTATAACCACCTGTGGCCATGGGTGAGACGATCTCCCCGACCTGCGCACCCTTGTAAGTGATGACTCCAGAGAAGGGTGCGTGGACCGTCGTGTAGTCGATGAGGACCTGCGCGCTCTTGACGTTGGCTTCCCCGACTTCGATCTGCTTCTGCTGGGTGGCCACCTGCGCCGCCAGCATTTCGACCTGTGTCTGGTCGTGTTCCACCGTTTGCGTGGAGACCAGATGGCGATCGACGAGGTCCTGGTCGCGCACCAGGTCGCGCTTGGACTGTTGCAGATTCGCCTGGTATTGGGCCAGTGCCGCTCGCGCGCTATCAAGACCTGCCTGCGCCTGCAGCAGCCCCGCCTTGTACTGCGTGTCATCCAGTCGTGCCAGGACCTGCCCCTTTTGCACGTGCTCCCCTTCATCGATGAGCACCTGCGTCAAGGTGCCGGTGATCTGTGCGGAAACAGTTGCCTGGATACGTGCCGTGACATAACCCGTCGCCTGCAGAATCGCCGTCGCGCCGGGATCGGCCGAAGGAGCGACCGCGGTCGCCTGCTCGATCTCGAAGGAGGGCTTACGCATGAGGAAGTAGTAGCCTGCCGCGCCCCCGCCGCCCAGGAGCAGCACCGCCAGCACGATCCCGACGATCAGGCCGGTGTGACGCGGGGTGCTCTCCGTGTACTGCTCACGCTGGCCGCGCTCGATACGCAGTTCCTGCAGCAGTTGCTTCTTCTCTTCGACCAGTGACATGGAATGTTTCCCTTTGCTGTCTTATGCCGGCCAGGGAGCGAACGGGTACGGCATTCTATCCGTCGCGAAGGTGAGGAAATCGATGAGCTCGCGCGAATAGCGCGCCAGCGCCGAGCCGAACCGCGCCACCTCAGCGTGCGGTCGGCCGTTGATCAGGCGCAGCAGCAGCTGCAGAAGCGTGGCGACCGCCAACGTCCAGGTGAGTATCCAGAACACGACCCCAAACAGCAGCATGTACAGCACTCGCAGGCCCAGGTCCGGCGGCGCCGCCGGAGGCACGGGCTGTGGAACGCTCATCGGAAACCTCCCGGCACCGCAAGTCGCCTCGAGAAGTGGAGCCGATCCGTCATTCAACCGGAAGTGATCTTTGTCATCAAACGCCGCGCCTGCTGGAACTCCGGAGCGGCCAGCAACGCACGTTCGAGCGCATCACGCGCTTTGACCGCATCCCCCCGGTCCAGGTACATACGCCCCAGATAGGTATAGCCTTCGGCCAGACCCCAGGCAGGCGTGTGGACGACTTCCTGACGCTCGTTCTCCAGCGCCCCTATCGCTTTCTTCAGTTTACCGAACGCCCGCTCGCCCTCCGCTCCGTTCGGCGCGCGCTCGAAGGCAACCACCGCATCCAGCAACAGGACGCGCGGGTTGCGCGGAGCCAGCCGCACCGCCTTCTCCATCTCGGACTTGCTGCGACTGCCCGCGAACGGTGCCCGCAGGCCACCCAGCTCCGACAGCTGCAGCAGACAGGCTGACTGCAGCGCGAGGCTCTCGGCGGGCACGGCGGCAGGGCTCGCCTTGAGGGCCAGATCGAGGCTCGAAACGCACGCCTCGGCCGCGGATCGGGCCTGGACCTTGTCCGTGGAGGCGTCCACCAGCGTCAGGCGGTAGCCGGCGAGGCCTGCGTAATAGCTCTTCATCCCGTCCTTGGCATCGTCCCCCGTGGGAGTCACCGCGAGTCCCTGGAGCGAGCGACCATCCTCGGTGAAGTACCCGTACTCGATGCGGGCCTCCAGGTCCAGCAGGGCCGGATTCGCGTTGGATACGCTGGCCGGTGCCCCCGTGGCCGCGCCGGCCAGCAGCGTTCCCAGGAAAACGGCTGCCATCGCGCGGGCGGCGACCGCGCACACGAACGCACGAAAAGCTGGCGCAGGCATCGTAAGTGGTTGATTGACGTGTCGGGTAGAATGAAAGCCGCGCATGACGAAAGATATCACAAGGCTGCGGCGGCCAACGGCTGCGCCTCGGCCCGAGCCTCCATTGGACGCATTATCCTCCTCTACACACCTCACTCCACTCATCGACATCGGTATCAACCTGGCTCACGACAGCTACGACCAGGACCGCGATGCCGTGCTGGCACGGGCCGCGGCGGCTGGTGTCGTCCAGATGGTGATTACCGGCTCCAGCGGTCCCAGCACGCGGCAGGCAATCGGCTTGGCGCGTGCACACCCCGGGCGGCTGTTTGCTACAGCCGGCGTGCACCCCCACCACGCGACGGAGCTCACGGAGGATTAGCTGTCAGAGCTCGAGCAGCTCGCCCGCGAGCCGGAGGTCGTCGCCGTGGGCGAGTGTGGGCTCGACTACTTCCGCAATTTCTCGCCGCCGCAAGCTCAGCGTAGCGCGTTCCATCGCCAGCTGGAGCTGGCCGCACGTGTCGGAAAACCTGTTTTCCTGCATGAGCGGGACGCCCACGAGGACTTTGTTGCGATTCTGCGCGAGCACCGCGCTGAGCTGACGGGCGGAGTTGCGCATTGTTTTACCGGCACCGGGCCGCAGCTCGCGCGCTACCTGGAGCTCGAGCTGGCGGTCGGCATGACGGGCTGGATCTGTGACGAGCGCCGCGGGGCTCATCTCCTGCCGCTGATGAAGGAGATTCCTGCCGAGCGGCTGCTGCTGGAGACCGACGGACCTTACCTGCTCCCCCGCAACCTCGAGCCGAAGCCGGCCGGGCGCCGGAACGAGCCCGCCTATCTGCCTCACGTGGCCCACGTTGTTGCGGCCGCGCGCGGCGAGCCTGTGCAGGCGCTGGCGGATTCCAGTACTGCGGCAGCACGTAAGCTATTCTCTATAACACCCTGATACTACGCAAAAATGTCAGACATAGACCTGGGCAGCCTGCAGCAATGGATCCGCAGCGTGTGGGATGAGTCGATCCTGCCGCGACTCAAGGACTACGTGCGCATTCCCAACAAGTCGCCGATGTTCGATCCGCAGTGGGAGCAGCACGGTCACATGGAAGCCGCCGTGCGTCTGATGCACGACTGGTGCAAGGCGCAGCCGGTGGAAGGAATGAGTGTCAGCGTGCGGCGGCTCCAGGGGAAAACACCCCTGTTGCTCATCGACATTCCCGGCGAGATCCCCGGTTGCGCCCTGCTGTACGGACACCTGGACAAGCAACCGGAATTCACCGGCTGGCTGCCCGGACTCGCGGCCTGGGAGCCGGTTGTGCGCGAGGGCAAGTTGTATGGGAGAGGCAGCGCTGACGACGGCTATGCGGTGTTCAGCTCGCTGACCGCCATCGCGGCTCTCAAAAAGCAGCAGGTGAAGCTGCCGCGCTGTGTGGTGCTGATCGAAGCTTCCGAAGAGAGCGGCAGCGTGGATCTGCCCGCCCACCTGCAGGCTCTTGGCAGCGACATCGGCGATCCCTCGCTGGTGATCTGCCTGGATGCGGAGTGCTGCAACTACGACCAGCTGTGGTGCACCACCTCGCTCCGAGGGGCCCTCGTCGGAACGCTGCGCGTTCGCATCCTGACAGAGGGCGTGCACTCGGGAATGGCCACGGGAATTGCTCCGACCGCGTTTCGCGTGGTGGAGCAGCTTCTGGCGCGGCTGGAAAATCCGGTCACCGGAGAGCTGCTGCTGGAAGAGTTGCAGGTCCCCATCCCGAAGGACCGGCGCGCACAGCTCGTGGCAGCGGCCAGGGTGCTCGGCACGGCGGTCGCCGCAAAGATCCCGTTTGCACCCGGTGTACGGCCGCTCTCGAACGACCCCGTGGAATTGCTCATCAACAGCAGTTGGCGCGCCACGCTCGCGGTCACCGGTGCAGACGGCCTTCCCTCCGTGGGCTCCGCCGGCAACGTGCTGCTGCCGGAGCTGGCGTTCAAACTCTCGGTGCGATTGCCTCCGACCGTCGACGGCACCCGCGCCATCGAGGCCGTACGCCGGGTACTGGAAAGCGATCCCCCGTACGCAGCGCAGGTGCGCTTCGAAGGAGCGGGAGCGGCTGATGGATGGAACGCACCTGCATTTGCGGACTGGCTGGAGAAGTCCATCTCGAGCGCCTCGCAGCGTGTGTTTGGGCGAGACGCCGTTCACGTCGGCTCCGGAGGCACGATCCCGTTCATGGGCATGCTCGGCAAGCAGTTTCCGCGTACGCAGTTCTTCATCACCGGCGTACTGGGGCCCCAGTCGAATGCGCACGGCCCGAACGAGTTCCTGCACATCGAGTACGCCAAGCAGCTGACCGCGTGCGTAGCGCTGGTCCTGGCGGACCACGCGAACAGCCTGTCCTGAAGTTGGGCTATTGCCCTTCGCGCAGCCTGTGCACTTCGGCGGCGCTGATGGCCGAGGGCCGGGCGCCGAATCGCGCGGTGACGTAGTTGGACACTGCCGCGATGTCCTCATCCGACCATGCTTCGGCGAATGCCGGCATGATTGCGATGTCGCCCGAGGGTGGCAGCGTGCTCGCGCCACGCAGCACCGCCAGAGCCACGTTCATCGCGCTCGGATCATTTACCGCGCGAGTCCCTGTCAGCGTCGCATGCGGCACAGAGCGGTTCTTGCCGGTCCAGGTGTGACAGCCGGCGCACATGCTGGCAAACAGGGCCTCGCCCCTGGGATTGGAGTCGGCGGCCACTCCCTGCACGGGATCCGCAGATGCCGGCTCGAGCTTCGGTGCCGGCAAGTCGGCGGTCGCAACGGCAGGAATGCTGCGGACGTACTCGGCAATGGCGCTCACGTCCGAGGCCGTCAGCTTCTGGAAGCTCAGGTGCACGGCCTGGGCCATCGGGCCGAAGGCCGAGCCGCGGTCCTGCGAATGACCGGTCTTGAGATACGACACCAGGTCATCGCGGCTCCAGGCACCGATGCCTGAATTGGCATCGCTCGTGAGGTTATACGCGTGCCAGCCTTCCGAGAGGCCACCGGAGAACTTGCGGCGGTTGTCCAGGGACTGCAATGCGGTGCGCGGTGTGTGGCAGTCCCCGCAATGACCGAGGGCCTCGGCCAGATAGGCGCCGCGGTTCCAGGCAGCAGAGCGATCCGCCACCGGCTGGAAGCGCGAGTCGGGGTCGTAGAGTTTCGACCAGATTGCCATCAGCACGCGCTGGTTGTACGGGAAGCGCAGCGTATTGGGGGGCGGTACGTTCTTCTGCGGCGGCAGGCTGAACAGATACGTCTTGATCGCCAGGACGTCGGCATCGGTCAGATAGGTGTAGGCGGCATAGGGAAAGGCCGGATACAGCCAGCCCCTGTCCTTGCTGTAGCCCTCGTGCACCGCCTTCAGGAAATCCGCATCCGTCCAGCTCCCGATCCCCGTTTCGCGATCCGGCGTGATGTTGGGCGAATAGATCGTGCCGAAATCGGTCTGGAATGGCCGGCCGCCGGCGAAGGGGCGGCCCCCTTCCGCGGTGTGGCACGCCTCGCAATCGGCGGCCTCCGTCAGATACTTCGCGCGCGCCAGCGCATCACCCTGCGGGAAGTCCGCGGGAACCCCACTCGGGCTGCCCGCATATTGGGCGAGGCTCACGCGCTTGCCCTTGACGAAGGCCATCGGCCCGGGCCGCAGAGCGGCCCATGCCAACACCGCCGCGGCGCACAGGACCAGGGCCCCGGCGACCATCGCGATCCGTTTTCCCGCCATGTTGTTGGAGTCTTCGTCTCGTGGTGTGGAGGTCAGACCGTTGTCGTCGAGGGCGGCGCTTGATTATCTTTGTCCCGGCCGTTCTCCTGGATCTGCGCCGCCCGGTGGATCGCCTTGCGAATGCGGCTATAGGTGCCGCAGCGGCAGATGTTGGTAACGCCTACGTCGATATCGTGATCGGTGGGGTGCGGCTTGTCCTTCAGCAGCACCGCGGCCGCGAGGATCATGCCCGACTGGCAGTACCCGCATTGCGGCACGCTCTCGGCGATCCAGGCCTGCTGCACCGGGTGGCTCTTGTCCTGCGACAGCCCTTCGATGGTCGTGATCGACTGGCCGTCGACGGCGCTCACGGGAACGATGCAGCTGCGTGTGAGCCGGCCGTCGATCAGCACCGTGCAGGCGCCGCAGAGCCCCAGGCCGCAACCGAACTTGGTCCCGGTGAGCGCTAGCTCATCGCGTAACACCCACAGCAACGGGGTGTCCCCTTCCACATCGACACTGCGGTCCGTGCCGTTGACTTTGAGAGTGACCATGTTCAGGTTCTCATCACCTTGAAAGAGAGCTGATGCCTGGACAGCGGCAAGGTGCGCACGCGCTGATCCGTGGCCGCATAGATCGCATTCCCGAGTGAGGGCGCAATCGGCCCGGTGCCGGGCTCACCGACGCCACCGGGAGCCGCGGTGCTCGGCACGATATAGGTCTCAACCTTCGGCATGTCGAGCAGCGTCAGGGCGGGATAGTCGTTGAAATTCCCCTGCACGACCGCGCCGTTCTTGAGCGTGATCTCGCCGCGCACGGCAGCCGTGAGGCCGAACATCATGCCGCCCTCGCACTGCGCCTTGATGTTGTCCGGGTGTACCGCAATCCCGCAATCGATGGCCTGCACCACACGATGCAGTGTTACGACGCCGTCCTTGACTGACACCTCGGCGATGGTGCCGATGTAGCTGCCGAAAGCCGCGAAAGCGGCGATGCCGAAGGAGTGTCCCGCGGGAGGATGCTGCCAGTTGGCTTTCTCGGCCATGAGGTCGAGGACCGCGAGCTGGCGGCGCGCTCCGTCACTGTCATGTTGCAACATGGCGCGACGGAACTGGTAGGGATCCTTGCCGGCGGCGCGCGCCAGCTCATCGATGAATCCCTCGACCATGAAGGGGTTGTGCGATTCGTTGACGGAGCGCCAGAACCCGAAGCGCACTCCGAGGTTCTTGTTGAGGCCGGTGACGCGGTAGTTGGGGATCCGATAGTTCAGATCCGCCACCGACTCGACGAAGAAGGGCGGGCCGCCCGGCCGGCCGAACGAGGGCGCCGAAGCGGTCACGACCTTGGCCTCGAACGCGATCAGCTGGCCGGAGCCGTCCAGGCCGCCGCGGAAGCGGATAGCGGCGGCGGGACGATAGAAGTCGTGCCGGATGTCTTCCTCGCGGCTCCAGATGACCTTTACCGGCCGACCGTTGGTCGTTTTCGCGGCCGTCACGGCGTGAATGACGAAGTCGGCTTCGCCGCGCCGGCCGAAACCGCCGCCCAGATACTGAACGTGGACCTTGACGCGGGAGGCAGGAATACCGAGCACGGCGGCGGCAGCGTTCTGCGCGGCCTGCGGATTCTGCGTTCCGCACCAGACCTCGCAACCCTCCTCGGTCACGCGCGCCGTGCAGTTCATGGGCTCCATGCACGCATGCGCCAGATAGGGCACTTCGTAAGTTGCCTCCACCCGTTTCGCAGCTCGCGTCAAGGCAGCCTCAACATCGCCGTCGTTGCGCGCCACTATTCCCTGCTCGTCGAAACCCGCGTGCAGCTGGTGCGACACCTTCTCGCTATCGAGCCCGGCAAGCGGCCCCAGCTCGTAATCCGTCGTGACGCGCTCGAGAGCCTTGCGGGCCTGCCAGTAGGACTGCGCGAGAACGACGACACCGTCGCTCAGGGGCACGGTGCCGCGGTACGCCGGCATCGATTTGCACGCACTGTCGTCGAAGGATTTGAGCTTGCCGCCGAAGGTCGGGCATTGCCTCACGGCGCCATACAACATGTCCGGCAGCGTTACGTCGATTCCGTACCGGGCGCTGCCGTCAACCTTGTCCGGAATATCTACACGAGCGCGAGTGCCGCCGATTACGGTGAACTCCGCGACCGGCTTCAGCGGCGGGTCCTGCGGGATCGGGAGGCTGGCGGCAAGCCGGGCGACGCTGCCGAAGGAGCATCTGCGTCCACTGGGCCCGTGAACCACCTCGCTGCCGGTCGCAGTGCAACTCGCCGGGACGACCTTCCATGTCCGCGCCGCTGCCTGCAACAGCATGATCCTGGCAGCCGCACCGATCCGCCTCAGCTCCTGATACCAGCCGCGCACGGAGAAACTGCCGACGGTCGCCTGCTGCCCGAACAGGGGGTTGTTGTAGATGGCCGCCGCGGGCGCATCAGCGACCCGCAGGCGATCCCAGCTGCCTCCCAGCTCCTCCATGATGATCATGGGAAGGGAGGTATGGCCGCCCTGCCCCATCTCGACCGCCGGGGTAATGATGGTGATCGCGTCGTCCTCGCCGATCTGCAGAAAGGCCGATGGAGCTCGAGGCGGGCGCCGTATTGCGGCAGCCCCTGCGCGGGGGCCCTCCTGCGCGGGCAGCTCGAGACTGAGCGCCAGACCGGAAAGCGTAGCCGCTGCGGAAACGAACTCGCGGCGGGTGATTTGGGTCATTTGGAAGCCTCCGCCAATGAGGGGAATGGTACATCCCCGCACGGATCAGCGCATATGCGCCATGTAGCTGGGCTTGACGGCGCTCTTGAGCTTCTGCCAGCTCTCGGCAAACCGGGTGACCGTCCCCGCGTAAGCGTCGTGCTCCGCGGATGGAAACTCCGCCGGCAGGGAGTCGACCATGAGCGTCCACTTCGGCAGCCCCTTGGGGAACTTGCCGCGGCGGGTGAACACGATGCGTCCTTCCACCGGAACCTCGCCGGCCACCGCCTTCACCGCCGCGATCCGGTCATAGAGCGCGCTCTGCGGATTGGGGAACGTGAAGCGCCGCGAGCCGTCCATGACGGTCCACTCCGCCATCTGGTCGCCGCCAAAAATATTCCCCTGCACGTCGCGCAGGTCCACGACCAGAATTCCCCGAGCGGTCAGCAACAGGAAATCGACATGGAATCCCGCGCCCATGCCATCGGGCACGAGCATGTCGACGAGGTGATCGGACCCCGCGGCGGTCACGGCAGCGCGCAGTGCCTTGCGGTTGCTGTACTGCCGGTACCAGCGCCACAGCCAGTGGCCGGCAAAGCCGAGCACCGCGGCGGCTGCGATGAGCACCCAGGCGGTCGGCGGCAGCTTCTGCAGATCTTCCACTAGGCCTCCAGCAGGGATGTACGCAATGCCGCCAGGTCCGCATCGATCTCGGTGCAGGCGACCGGCCGGGCGAACAGCTTCTGCAGGGTCTCGGGCACGGGCACCTTGCGCCCGATGAGCGGCTCGACGATCTCGGGAAATTTGGCCGCATGGGCAGTGGAGACGATGACCCAGGGCCCCGAGCGACGCTCCTCCCGCGTGAGCCGGGTGTGGGCCTCCGCCGCCGCCGCCGTGTGCGGGCACCAGATCTGGCCGAACGCCTGAAAGCCTCGCGCAATGCTCTCGCGGATATCGGCGTCCTCGACTGCATACGCGGTCACGGCCCAGCGCAAGTCGCGGAGCTCAGGGAACAGAGCCCGCATCCGCTCCATGTTGCTGGGATCGCCGACGTCCATCGCGGAGGCCAACGTAGCAACACTGGGCCGGGGACGCCAGGTGCCGCTGTCCAGGTAATCCGGCACCGTCCGGTTGGCATTGTGCGCCAGCACGATCCGGCCGATGGGCAGCCCGATCTTGCGGGCCCAGATGCACGCCATCGCGTTGCCGAGGTTGCCGCTGGGAATGACGAATGAGGCCGGTGAGCCGCTCTCGCGCCAGACCTGCAGGCTGGTGGAGGCGTAGTAGACGGCCTGGGGCAGCAGGCGGCCGAGGTTGATGCTGTTCGCGGAGGAGAGCTGCTTGTGGCGGCGCAGCTGCGCGTCCTGGAAAGCCTGCTTGACCATGCGCTGGCAGTCGTCGAACGTCCCGCGCACGGCGAAGGATCTGACATTGCCGCCCCAGCAGGTGAGCTGGCGCTCCTGAGTGGGCGATACCAGGCCCTTGGGAAACAGGACCGCGACCTCGATGCCAGGTCGGCCGTGGAAGGCCGCGGCGACCGCGCCCCCGGTATCCCCAGATGTGGCGACGAGGATGGTGAGCGGGAGGCTTGCGGGCTTGCGGAGGAAGGCCATGCTGGCTGCCAGGAAGCGCGCGCCGAAATCCTTGAATGCCGCAGTCGGACCGTGGAACAGCTCGAGGACCCGCAGGGGTTCCTCCCCGGTGAGACTCACGACGGGGGCCGGGAAATTGAACGCCTCAGCGGCAACTGCCGGCAGCGCCGCGGCGAAGTCATCTCCCGCGACGAACGGCGCCAGCAACTGGGTAGCGAGCGGGCCGAGCTCCAGGGGCAAGGCGTCCGGCTCGACGCGAGGCCATGCATTGGGCACGTATAGGCCACCGTCGGGAGCAATGCCCTGTAGCAGCGCCGCGCCGAAACCGACTGTTGCATCCGCGCAGCGGGTGCTCCCAAAGCGCATCCCGCCAGCGACTGGGCGAGTCGAGGAAGTGCTCATCGAGGGCGCCATCGGTGCTCCACGACTACCCTGGTGGTGAGCCCAACCAGACGCTTACGGAGGTGTGGTGGTGCGCTGAATTGTGCGCTCACGGGTCGACCACCCTTGCCCCCGCCGACTGGACCTGCGTGATCCATTTGTCGATCTGAATCGAGCGTTGTGCGAACTCGCGCGACATGGCCTGGAGCACCGCATCCGCGCTCGCCGATGGCGACCACGCGAACATGGTGGGACCGGCGCCGGAGATCGAGCAGCCGAGGGCGCCCGCACCCAGGGCGGCACGACGCACCTCCTGGAATCCGGGGATCAGGGCCTGGCGCTGCGGCTCGATCACCACGTCCTCGAGAGAAGCCCGGATCATGTCCAGATCGTCGGTGTAGCAGCCGGAGATGAATCCGGCGAGATTCGCCGTCTGCCAGACGAAGTCCGACAGATCCACCGTGCGCCTGAGGATGGCACGCGCCTGCTTCGTCGATAGAAACATGTGCGGGTGCACGATCACGGCGCGCACATCCGGTGGCACTGGGATTTGCTTGACCCGGGGATGGTCGATGCCGACGGTGAGCACGAGGCCGCCGAACAGGGAGGGGGCGATGTTGTCTACGTGGAGAGAACCGCTGGCGACCGCCTCACCCTGCATTGCGAACTGCAGCAGCTGCAGCTTCGTGCAGCCCTGAGGAAGAAGTGCATTTGCCGCAACCACCGCGCCGACAGCCGAAGCCGCCGAGCCGCCGAGCCCGGAACCCAACGGGATGCCCTTCTCGATCTGCATCGCAAAACCAAACGGCGGCTGCAATGCCTCGTACATGGCCAGCAGCGCACGGCCGGCGGTGTTCTTCTCCGGCTCCAACGGCAGGTCGCCGGCGACCCCGCTGACGCGCTCGATGGTGACTCCGCGTTGCTGGCGTCGCGCCACCGTTACGCGATCTCCGAGCGAATCGACGGCAAAGCCGAGGATGTCGAAGCCTATGGCCACATTTCCGACGGAGGCCGGTGCGAACGCAGTGGCACGCTCCAGATTTGCAGGCGCGCGCCCGTTCACATCCGTGCTCCCAGATAAGCCGCCAGGCGCAGCAGGTCGGAGAACACCCCGCCGGCGGTCACTTCCGGTCCCGCCCCCGGTCCCTGCACGATCAACGGATTGTCACAGTACCAACGCGTGGCGAACCTCACGACATTGTCGGTGAGCGCGATGTTGGCGAAGGGATGCTTGAGATCGAACTCGACGAGGCCCACCGACGCTTCGCCGCTGGCGGTGATGCGAGCCACGTAGCGCAGTACCTTGTTGCGGGCCTTGGCACTCTCGAACCGGTCGCGCATGGCGCCGTCGAAGCGCGGCAGCTGCGCCATGAACTCCTCGATCGAGCCTGCTTCCAGGCCCCGCGGCACCAGGCTCTCGACCTTGACATCCGCCAGCTCCAGCTCGAGGCCCATCTCACGTCCGAGAATGATGAGCTTGCGGGCTACATCCATGCCGGAGAGGTCATCGCGCGGATCGGGCTCCGTATAGCCGCGCTGGCGCGCCTCGC
>CAZLYG010000039.1:0-11842 GCA_964563075.1 uncultured Steroidobacteraceae bacterium
CCGGAGATGTCGTCTCGCTGCAGGGGACGTGGCTCCGCGGCGAGCGGTGGCAAGTCGCCGCGGCGAATACTCTGACGTTCAATGGCAACGTGCGTGGTGCGGTGTCGGGAATCGACACTGCCTCGGCGACGTTCTTCGTGCTCGGCCAGACCGTCCACGTCAACTCGAGTACCCGGTTCGCTCCGGGGATCCAGCCCGCCGGGCTGCAGGGCCTGCAGAATGGCACCGTCGTGGAGGTCAGCGGCTTCGCCGATTCCTCCGGTGACATCCTCGCGACAGCTGTACGCAGTGCGGGTCACAGCAGCAGCGCGCGCGTGCTCGGCACCATTCAGAACCTGAACCCGCAACAGCAGACATTCAACCTTCAGTCCCTGGTGGTCAGCTATGCGGGTGCATCCGTGAAAGGGACGCTCGCGGATGGCACTGCCGTTGCGGCGCAAGGCCCGGAGCCTCCCGCCAACGGTATTTTGAGGGCCACGCAGGTGAGTGTCGCACCCGCTCTTCAGGCTCACTCTGGCGCGGAAGGTCGCATCGAGGGTCTGATCACGGACCTCGCATCGGGGAATTACTTCGAGGTGGACGGGCAGCCGGTCAGTGTCGACGCGCAGACCCGCTTGAATCTGCACGTGCCCCTCGGCCTGAACGTATGGGTCAAGGTCACGGGCGGGTTCGACGGAAACGGCACCCTCGTGGCGCGAGAGGTACAGAGCAAAGCTACACAGGACTGACCGGCCTGCACGCCTGAGTTGTAAAGAAGCCGCTGCGGGTCGCAAGGTGCCGCGGCGGAACCCCACGCCTGCCCACCCGCTCGCCACCTCGAGCGGGCCGTTTCGCTCGCGGCGCCCCGGTTGACGCGCGAGCTTGAGCACGACACGGCTTGGGCACGTTTGTTGCGGTCGTGTCGCACGCAACGAGACCTTGAGCCTCGGAAGAACTACGAGAGCAGGTAGAGGAATCGAATCGACGTGCGCAACGAAGGCCCTCCCCGGGTTCTGTTGATTGGTCCGTACGATCCGCACTGTGGCGAGTACACCTTTCTCGCCCCCCCACTCGGGGTATGGCGCCTCGCCGGTGTGCTGCAAAGGGCGGGCCTCGTTGCCAGGGTTTTCGACCCTAACTGCGCATCCATGCCGGTGCAGCGGGCACTGGAGCGTGAGCTCCAGAGTGAGCCCTGGGATATCGTCGGCGTCTCGACCACCGGAATGACGCTGCGCTTCGATCTAGAGCTCGCCCACATCGTGCGGCGCGTGCTCCCCGATGCGTTGCTGCTCGCCGGTGGCATGGAAGCGACATTCCGACCGGAGCTGCTGTTCGAGCTCGGTCCGTTCAACCTCATCGTGCTGGGTGAAGGGGAGCGCCCGCTCCTGGAGCTCGTGGCGCGCTTGCGCGAGAAGCGCCCACTTGGAGGCATTCCAGGCACAGCGGAGATCAGCCACGAGGACAGGATCCTGTCGATTCCGCAGCGAGCGTTGGATCGTGAGGAGCTGCGCGATGCGATCTTCAGCACACCGTACGAAAAAATGCCCTATGCGCAGTACTGGGAGCGGCTCGAGAGCGCATATCAGATCGGGGCATTACCCAGCAAGGCAGCACGCGAAGCGCACCTCGCGGAGATCCGCTCGGTGCGGCTCATCACGCTCAACTACTGCCCGATGGGCTGTACATTCTGCTCGGCCACCAATTTCCTGCACGAGGCACAAGGGGGCGTCGCCCCGATTGCGCGCCTGGAGGCCGATGAATGCCTGCGGATGATCGAGCGAATCGTCGCCGCTCATCCGCGCGCTCGCACGATCATCTTCCAGGACGATATCTTCACGTTCACTCGTGACCGGCGCATCCTGCCGCTCTGCGAGGCGATCGTCGCCGCCAAGCGCACGGGCCGCATCCCCGAGTCGCTGCAGTTCATCAGCACCAACCGTATCGATGCGATGTCCGCGGAAAGATTGTCCGCGATGCGGCGGGCCGGTTTCCGGGTGCTCGGCTTTGGCATCGAGAGTTTCTCTCAACGAGTGCTGGTCGAGTTCAACAAGGGCCAGATCCATCGCCACATCGATCCGATGTTGAACGCGGCACTGGCCGTGGGCGTGACGCCTTTCCTCGACCTGATCGTGAGCTCGCCGCATTCCTCACTGGCCGATGTGGCGATCACGCTGCGGGAGGCCTATCGCTGGTTACGTCAGGGTTGCGAGATCGGGATGTATCCCTACGTGATCCCATTCTCCGGCGCCGCGTTTGCACGCGACCCGTCTCTGGCGCCCTTCACACACTATGCGCGCCGGCAGATTGCGGGCACCTCCCTCGCCTGGGAGCAGCCGGCAAAGATCTTGCCCATGGATCCCGAAGTGGCGGACGTGGTGCTCTTGATGGAGCGGCGCTTCGAGGCGTTGCTGCAGCCACTGGAGAGACAGGGGGTTCACCTGCCTTCGCGCCTTCGCTCGCTGCTGTGGATACTGGCATCGCTGCGCATCATGGCGGAACGGGGGGAGTACATCGCCGATGAGGAAGAGGTGCAGGCAGAGCTGACGGCCCGTCTGCCGGCCGTCGAGCAGGAGGCGCCGGCATTCGCGGTGGCCCTCGCATGAGGAAGCGCAGCAGCTGGTCCGTACTCCCGCCGCTCGCAGTGTGCGCGCTGCTGGCCGGCTGGATCGCGCTATCTGTCGCCAACGAGCGCGCGGTCACTTTCTCCGTTCTCGTCTTTGCCGTCGCCAACCTCATCGTTTACACGGACGCTGTCGATTTTGCCCTCCGCCTGTACATGCGCCGCCGCCACACGGCCACAGCCGGTGGTTTCGTCGCGAGCGGCCAACGAGGGCACACCTCCATCAACCTGGAGTCTTTTCTTCCACTCGGCACACAGCGGCTGGTCTCCACGGCGCCCTTTGCCATCCTCGCCTCTGTCTTCAATCTGGAAGACGAGCTCGATGAGTTCATGGCGGCGTTCGCCGTGTACCGCGACCGGATGTGGCTGATCAGCGATGGCTCCACGGACAACACGGTGATGCGCCTGCGCCAGGCGGGGTGGCGGTGCTTCGACGATGGGATCAACCGGCGCAAGCCCGGTGCGATCCGTCGCCTCCTCGAGCGGCTTCCTGCTCACATCGAGACGGTGCTGGTGATCGATCCGGATGTTCGCATCCGTGGGGTCAATGCCGGCAGCGCCATCGATCTGGAGCAGTTCGTGAGCGACTTTCAGCAGTCCGGAGCGGCGGCGGCGTGTCCGCGCATCATGATCGAGCCGGACGGGTTTCTGGCGCGCTTCCAGGCGTTTGAATACGCGCTGGCGTTCCGGATCGGGCGCGAGAGCCTGGCGAACTTCAGCATCACCTCGGGGGGCGTGTCCCTGTATCGGCGCAGCGCGCTTTCCCGGGCGCTGAGCCGGCACTCGCTCTCGGTCTATGCCGAGGATCTGGAGAACGCCGTCATCATGCTCGCCGCGGGCGAGCGCATCTACTACGACGGGCGCCTGGTCGTGAGCACGGAAGGTCCCGGGAACCTGCGGCGCTGGTTCTCTCAGCGCGTCGGGTGGTACCACGGGCTGCTGAAGGTCTACAGCGAGCGTTTCCCCGAGATCCTGCGCATCGCGCGCCGCGCACCTTTTGCCTTTTATCACTACATCATCTATGTCGGCGGCCTGTCGCTCGCGATGCATCTGGTGAAAATCGTGAGCGCCGTGCTGCTGCTGCTGAGCTTTCTCAGTGGGCTCGATGCCTTGCTTCTGGACAACCTGGTTCCCGGGAGCTCGCTGGTCAATCCGGCCAACTTCGTCGCGGCCGTGACCAGCTATCTGGCCCTCGGGCTGATCGCGCTGTTCACGAGCGTACCGCGCGAGGAGCGCGCCTATGTTGCGCCCATCGTGCCTCTCTATCTGTGTTACGCGATCACTCACATCGCGCCGATGACGGTGGGCTTCGCGAATTACTTTGCGCTCAGATTGTTTCGACGCCGCGTGTACCAGGATCACTACGAGAGCCCGCTGGCGGCCGCGGGTCCAGCCGGGAAGATGCTGCCATGAACGGCATTCCAGCTCCGCAGCTCTACACGCCGAGGCTGTATTGGGAAGACCGAGCGCGACGATTCGCGGCGGCAGGGCACGGGCTCGCGGCAGTCTGCTCGTACGGCATGCCTGATTTTTACAACCGCGCGATACACCTCGAGCAACGGCTTGCACTGGACTCGTGGCTCAACGTGGGTCCGGGGTGCCGCGTCCTGGATGTCGGGTGCGGAGTAGGGCGTTGGAGCCGACTGCTCGCCGCCCGGGGCGCACGCGTCACCGGTATCGACCTCAGCCCGACGATGATCGAGGAGGCGCAGCGGCGCGCAGCGCGCGCCGGCTTGGGAGAAAGCTGCGATTTCCAGGTGCAGGACGTCTGCAATCTGCAGGTGCAGGGTCAATTCGACCTGATCCTGGCGGTAACTGTGTTGCAGCACATCCTGGATCCGGTGGGCTTGCGTGCAGCCATCAGCTCGATGGCGCGGCACCTCGCGCCCGCCGGCCGGATGATCCTGCTCGAAGCCGCTCCGGATGAGGAGGTCAGTCGCTGCGACACGACTGTGTTCAAGGCACGGCGGCGCGCCGTTTACCTCGATCTGCTGCGCAGCTGCGGCCTACATGTTCGGGTGTTGACCGGAGTCGATCCGGCGCCGTTCCGCTCGCGGCTCCTGCCACACGTTCGCAGCCTGCCTCGCTGGATGGCCGCGGCGCTGCTGGCATTGGCGACGGGATTGTCAGTTCCGATCAATGCGCTGTGGGGCCGCAGGGCGGTGCATCGCTCCTGGCACGCGGTGTTCGTCGTGGAGAGGGCGGAGAGGGCTGAGAGCGGGGCCGACCGCCATGGCTAGACGCCGCTCGGCCATCGCAATCGGAGTGTTCCTCGCGGTCGTTGCGATTGCGCTGCTGGGGCGCTGGTACGCGTTGCAGCGTGCTCAGCCGGAGCGGGCGAGTGCGAAATCCGTACTGGTGCATGTTACGAGCGACGGCGACCGCGGACCCGGCACCCTGCGGGAGGCTCTGTTCATCGTCGCCGGAGCTACCCACCCGAGCACGATTTCGATCGACGTGCCGAAGGTAGTTATCGAGACCGCGCTGCCTGCATTCGTCAACGGCCGCGGTGTGCGGCTCGTAGGTCAGGCAGGTGGCGTACAGATCGACGCACAGGCCCTGAGCTCCGGTCCCGTACTGGATGTGGCAGGACCGAATACCTCCATCGAGGGGATTGCGATCGTGCGTTGTCCGGCGGCTGCAATCCTGGTGCGTGCCGTGCACTTCCACCTGACACGCGCGACGCTGGACTCCTGCGATGTCGGGGTGGAAGTCGCCGAGAACGCGAGTGACACGCTGCTCGAGCGCAACCGCTTCGTGAACGATCGGATCGGCATCCGCTTCGCCGCCTCGGGCCGCAACACGGCGGTGGCCAGCAATGAATTCTCGGGCGACAAGGATGCAGGGGTCTGGGCGGTGCGCAGCGGCCCGGATCGGCACGACGAAGCCATCAACATCCACGACAACAAGTTCACGGCGGACCGCATCGGCGTCGTGGCCGGCAATGTTCCGGTGCTCGTGCAGCGCAATGACTTCATCAATGCGCGCGAAGCGGACGTGCATCTGGTCGGCACCGGCGGCGTGGTGCGCGGCAATCACGTCAGCGGCGGCTCTGCAATGGGCATCGTCGCCGAGAACGCCACCGGATCGATAATCGACGATAACGAGCTCGAGGGGCTCGCTGCCTACGGCGTGATGGTGCGCGGCTCGGCCAATACGCTGGTGCGGGCCAACAAGCTGCACAATTGTGGCTACGGGCTCGCCTTCGTGCTCGGGAATGCGCGCAGCGCGAGCACCGCCGTCGAGAACACGATCATCGAGCCGAAGTACAACGGTATCGATGTGATCGGGGATTCCCCGATCCTGCGGCACAACCAGGTGCTGCGTCCGCATGCCTACGCGCTGCACGTGGAGGACTTCCAGCCGGCCAGCGGCCCGAAGGTGCGGGCGCAACCCTTCCTGGACAACAACGACTTCGGCAACAGCCCGGTCAGCCGCACCGGGGCTGTCATTGCCTCGCAAGCGCGTCTGCGCTAGGTGCCGCACGGAGCCTACTTGAAAGCGGACGCCACGCAACTGCTTCCGAATCCCTCGTGGGAGAATCCGCGCGTCCACCTGCTCGATGACATCTGGCTGATGACGCTCGCAGCGGTCGTTTTCGCCACGGCCGTGCCCTGGCTGCTCAGCGGCTTCGAGATCGATATCCGCGGCGGCAGCTGGGGCCTGCTGGTGCTCGGGGCACTGCACGTGGCGTTCACCCTGCTTTCCTCGGGGCACGCCTCGTATTGGCGCGCCCGAGCGCTCACGGCACTCGATGTGATCGGTGTGCTCGCCATCGGCTTCATCTGGCAACACGTCGGGGCGGTGCAGAACCCGGCATTTCTCGTGGTGTTCGTTCTGCCGGTCATCGGCTCGATCTTCCTCTCCCGATGGCACCCTTACCTGATGGCCGCGTTGAGCGTGCTGGTCGCGGCGGGAGTCGCGTTGAGCACGGCCCCGGAGCTGCGCTGGTATGTCAGCGGCCTGCTGGGCGGGGACGCCTGGCTGGCCTGGCTGTTCGGACTGCAGGACTCGAGCTACACCGCATCCTTTTCCGGCTTCTACGCGCCCTCCGGCTACTTGGTCGTGCTGCTCGAGGTGTTTGCAATCGTGATGCTGGCGTGCGCGGTGGCGGCGGAGTACCTCGGAACGATTTTCGACAGGCTCAACGGCTACCTGGTTGTGGCGCGCGCGGAAGCGGAACGCGGCCAGGAACTGTGGGCGGGCCTGATTCAACGCCTGCCGCTGCCCTCGCTGCTGGTCGATCCTGACACGCTGCGCGTCGTGGCCTGCAGCCAGTCAGCCGTCACGTACCTGCGCGCCGGGGACAGTCCCCTGGAAGGGCGCGGATTCTGCGATGCCGTGCAGTTCTCGTACCCCGAGATCGTACAGGAGCTCATCGTCGGCTCGGACGGCGAGGCGCCGGCAACCGTGCTTCGCATCGGGGAGCAGGTGCGGGTGACGCAGTTGCGGGTGCTGCATCTTGCTCATCAGGGACGCCGCCTGGCTCTTGTCAGCATCGATGACAGGACGGAGTCGTTCTGCGTCAAAGCCGCATTGGACACCTCCGAGTATGCGGCAGTGGTGCTCGATGCCCAGCGGCGCGTGCTGGCACTGAACAAGCCGGCCGCCGGTTTGTTTCCGGGCGCCCAGCCGGGCATGGAGGCAGAGCGCCTGCTGGAGGCGCCTGCTGCGGGACTTCCCTGGTGGGAGCCCGGATTGACCGGTCGACGCAAGCTGCACGTCGAGATCGGTCCCAGGGTGTATCAGGTCACCAGCTCCGCGGTCGTACTTGGCGGAGAAGAGGAGCGGATATTTACGATCTCATTCCTGCCAGTCGCCCGCGCTGGCACGCCAGATCCCTTCGGCGCCTCGACCACTGTGGCGACGCGCTCGTTCGGCCCGCGATGAGCCGCCTCGTCACGGAAGCCGTCGCGGCCGTTCCGTCTCGCCGTCTCGCCTCGGCCGTCGCTGCAGCCGTTCGACATCACCGCGTTGCCGCAGCCGTCGCCCTCGTCATGACGGTGGCGCCGCTTTGCACGCTGGCCCAGACGACCGGTGCCCCGACGACCGGTGCCCCGACGACAGCAAGCCCGCCGACTCAGGCAAGCCCCGCTCCGCCGCCCGCGAGCCCGGCGGCAGCGTCCACCTCGTTCGATCGCCTCATCTTCAGTGGCAACGGCTCCTCGTTGACGGGAACGAACGGCGGCGGCGGAGGGTCGCTCAGCTGGCTGCACAATTTCGACCCGGACACTCTCATCGGAGTGGGCGCCGAGCACCAGGTGCTTTCCGTATCGCACTGGACGTTCGGCTCGCTGACCGCCTCCACGACCCTGGGTTCCGGTAACCAGCGTTACACCGTCTACGGTGCGCTGCACGAGGGCGCCGGAGATGACAATGACAAGCCTTTCAAATACCGGATCGAAGACCTCGGGTTCACGGGGACTTATTTTCACCGCTTGTCGGCAACACTCGAGGACCAGCAGGTCAATGTCGAGACCACGCACGGCAACATGCCGAAGGTGGCGCTCGCTTACCTGTGGAATCCTCACTTCCAGACGAGCCTCGCGTACCAGTATTCCTTTGGCGGCAACCTCGGGACGCATCTGACATCCGGCCGAATGGATGTGTATGGGTGGATGAACTTCCTCGGCGGGTTTGCCGTCGGACAGGCCTCGCCTTCGGTCCTCGGCCATCCGACGACCTTGCCGCCACACGATTTGAAGGAGGGTTACGTCGGAGTGTCGAAAATCTTCGCGCGGCTGCGCAGTGAGCTCTCTCTCATCGTCGACTATCAGCACCTGTCGGGCGGACCCGCGACCGTCGAAGGAGTCCCCAGTCTCGTGCCTCCCAGCACGCGCTGGACGGGGACCTTGACCTACACGCTGCATCTGAACGGCAGGTGACATGGAGTCAGTGCGTCACATGCGGGGACGGGGTTGGGTATTCACCGTGGTGGTGCTCGTCGTCGTGTTGGCCACGGGATCGCGCCTGGTTTATTTGAGCGAGGAACATCGGGCCGCCATGGCGCGCCAGACAGCGGCTTCCGTGGGCGCGGGGCTGGTCGCGAAGATTGAACCTCGACTGCGTCAGCTGGCGGATCGCGCACGGGATGCCGCAGCGGGTAAATCTGCCGCCGGGCCGCAATCGGCGCCTGCGTCGGCATCCGCGCTCGGGTCAGCGTCCGCGCCCGGCTCGGCACTCGGGTCGGCGCCCGGGTCCGCGCCCGCGCTCGGGTCGGCGCCCGGGTCGGCGCCCACGCAGGCGGCCACATCTTCGCGCGCTCCGCGTCCTGAAGCGCGACCGTTCGGCACCGTGTTCCTCATGACCCCCGATGACAAAGTCCAGCAAGCGCCTCGTGATGCGTTCCAGGATGCGACCGGGCTTGCGAGCGAGTGGGCTTCCGCGGAGTCGGTTCGGCCGTCTCCGGCCGCGGCGGTTCTCGGGCCCGTGCGTCTAGGAAGCGAATGGCTCCTGGCGGTGCGCGCACCTCTGACATCCGATACCTCTCCGCAACCTCAAGGCTGGGCTGTCGCGTACGCGGATCTGGACGAGCTCACCGCGGACAGTCAACTCGCGCGGCTCGTGGATCAGGGATATGACTTCGAGCTAGGGCAGGTCGAGCCGCGCACTGCACGCTCTCGCGTTTTTGCCAGCTCAGGTACCGATCCCCTCACCGCCGCCGTCAGTGTCCGGATACGCCTGCCGGCGGGCTTCGCGCCGGCTGTCCCCGGATCGTACCTGCAACTGGCATTGCGACCCCGCGCGGGGTGGTTTCCGGCCACGGACCTGGCGTCCGACATCGGACTGCTGGTTTTCCTGGCGTGGCTGCTCGCCTTCGGTGTGCACGACCTCAGCCATGCACTGGAGCGTTCCCGTGGGGCGTTGGCGACCTCGCGGCGCCGCTTTCATGCGGTCAACCGGCAGCTCTCCACGGAGATGCAGCAGCGGCTGCAGCTGCAGGAGACTTTCGATCACGCGCGCTTCCACGATGCCTTCACAGGGCTGCCCAACAGACGATATTTCATGGACCAGCTCGATCGCGCACTGCGCGACGTACGGACCAAGCGCCGCACGCGGCTTGCCGTGTGCATAGCCGACATCGCGCGCTTCAAGCTGATCAACGACATGCTCGGCCATACGGCCGGCGATGAGCTGATGGTCCAGGCTGCGCGACGCTTCGAGCGGGTCATGGCCACTCTCGAGTGCGTCCTGGCCCGCTGGGGCGGTGACCAGTTTGCGGTGCTGATCTTCGACGTCCCCTCGACGGAGTCCGCCCGCAACACGGCCCTGGGACTGCTGGAGGAATTGCGCGCGCCCTTCGAGCTGCGCCGTCATCGCCTGGGTGTCACCGCAGCGATCGGCCTGACCACCGCCGACTCCGGTCAGCAACGCGCCGAGGACGTCGTCCGCGAGGCCGACATCGCGCTCTCGGTGGCCAAGCACCGTGCGACAGAGAAAGTGGTCGCCTACTCACCGAGCATGGCGGGACAGACGGCAGACCTGGTGAGCCTCGAGGCCGACCTTCACGTGGCACTGGAGAAACGCGAGCTGCGTCTGCTGTTCCAGCCCATTGTCAATCTGCGTACCTATCGCATGCTGGGCGCGGAGGCCTTGCTGCGCTGGCGCCACCCGGTGGAAAGCACGCTCGCGCCGGAGAAATTCCTGCGCATCGCCGAGGATGCCGGATTGATGGTGCCCATTACGCGCTGGGTGATCCTGCGGACCTGCAAGGTTGTTGCCCAGTGGCGCCGCCGCCTGCCGCCGGAGGAGCGATTCTTCATCAGCGTCAACCTCGCGCCCAGCGCGCTGCGCGATCCCGGCCTGACCGAATACATCGCCACTTTGCTGAAGGAGACCCAGACGCCGCCGTGGGCGCTGAAGTTCGAGCTGACGGAGGCAGCGCTCATCAGCAACGTCGGCGCGGCACGCGAGGCGCTGGAGCGGCTGCACGCCATGGGCATTCAGCTGATGCTGGATGACTTCGGGACGGGTTATTCCTCCTTGAGCCACCTGCAGCTGTTTCCCTTCGACTTCGTGAAAATCGAGCGGCCGTTCGTGAACCGCACTTCAGGGGATCAGGCCAATACCGGCATGATGTCCGCGCTGGTGCAGATGGCCGGGAGCTTGCGCCTGACGCCGGTGGCGGAGCTCATCGAGACCGAGGCGGCGGCGCACGCCCTGCAGGAGATGGGGTGTGATTTCGGGCAGGGCTACTACTTCAGCGAACCGCTCGAAGCGGAGCTTGCGCTGCAGAGATTGCAGTCCCACCGGCCCTTCGAGCCGCGCCGGGAAACGTCCGAAACGATGCAGATGGCGCCGCTGGAGATCGACGACTCGCCCACATTGATGCTGCCGACGCCGCTGCCGTTTCCCCAGGACAGTCACTGAACCGCAGTCACTGAACCGCAGTCACCAAGTCACTGCAGAGAGTCGCCCGGGGGTCTGTGATCTGCCGGCCTTTTTTCCGTCACGAGCGCACGCTCCCCGGGCGCTTTCCAAAGACATGCGGCTTCAGTGTCGTGCAGAGCGCGCAAAGCGGTTCCACACCACGATCGTGAGATGGCTCACGAGCAGAGCAGCCGTCGCCACGATTTCAAGCACCAGGACTTCCATACGCGTTCTCCTTCTGCGCGGGCGCTGCCCGCTCACCGTCGATCCGGGGCGATCGCCCACCGCGCTCGCCCGTGCGACGCATGCGTCGCACCCTTTTTGCGACCTCGTGTCGCACCGTTTTCCCAAGTCTGTCAGCGCGTTGCAGTCTAGGTGGCGGCCGCGCCAAATATCAGTCCCGGGCGATGTACGCGGCGCGCCTCCGGCGATGGAGAGCCGTCAGCCCGGCTGGTGCGAGGGCGCTTGCGCTTTCGGGGGATTGCAAAAACAAAAATAGCGTGAGCGCAACCCCAAAATGGCACACGAAGAGTGGTTCATTCGCGAGCCCTCTCCCGGTAGACTGCGCCGCTTCGCGCCCCCCTCGAGTCGAATCTCGCGATGAACAAACCAGCCGATGCCTTCACAGAGCATTCCATCGAGATCCGCTTCGGCCAGACAGGCCTGCTGCAGCTTCGCATTCACACGCTCGATCCGGGCGTCATCCTGGATGAGCTCACGGGTCGTACCGCCACGGCGCCGCAGTTCTTTCAGCGCACGCCCGTTTGCCTGGACCTGAACCCGCTCGCGAGTGAGCCGACACTCGCGGAGCTTCGAGCGGTGATCGATACCGTACGGCGTGCCGGCATGCTCGCGGTGGGGCTCACACAGGGA
>CAZLYG010000039.1:11852-17477 GCA_964563075.1 uncultured Steroidobacteraceae bacterium
GCCAAAGCGCTCGAAATGCCGACCTTCGCGCCCTACAAGGCGCAGAACAGACCGGTTCCCATCGTTCAACCCGCGCCGGTGCCGGTTGCTGAGCGGCCACCTCCGACGCTGATGCACCACCACCCGGTCCGCTCCGGACAGCGTGTCTACGCCCGTGATCGCGACCTGATCGTCACCTCGACGGTAGCTGCGAGCGCGGAGGTGATGGCTGACGGTTGCGTGCACATCTACGGTTCGCTGCGCGGACGAGCGATGGCCGGTGCCCATGGCGATGCCGCGGCACGCGTGTTCTGCCAGGAGTTCAACGCGGAGCTGGTCTCGATTGCCGGTGTGTTCAGAGTGTTCGAGACCCTACCGGCCGAGCTGGCGGGCAAACCGGTGCAGGCCTGGCTCTCGGGCGAGGACCTGCACTTCGCGCGCATCGGCGGCTGAGCCTTGCACGGTCCGCTGTTGTCCCATCGATGCATGAGCCTGCAGGGCAGGCTCGAGGCGTGGGCGCCGGTGCGCCCCGCATACCGTCAGGAGGAGGATCGCCTTTGACAGAGATCATCGTCGTCACTTCAGGCAAGGGCGGCGTCGGCAAGACGACGACCTCGGCCAGCATTGCCTGTGGGCTGGCCCGCCGCGGCAAACGCGTGGCCGTCATCGACTTCGACATCGGATTGCGCAACCTCGATCTGATCATGGGATGCGAGCGTCGCGTGGTCTATGACTTCGTGAACGTGATCCAGGGCGAATGCACGCTCAAGCAGGCGCTCATCAAGGACAAGCGTCTGGAGACGCTGTTCGTGCTGGCCGCCTCACAGACCCGCGACAAGGATGCCCTGTCCTCCGAAGGCGTCCGCAAAGTGCTCGATGAGCTCACCGCCGACGGCTTCGATTTCATCATCTGCGACTCGCCGGCCGGGATCGAGAAGGGTGCGCATCTGGCGATGTACTTCGCGGATCGCGCCGTCGTCGTGGTCAATCCTGAAGTGTCCTCGGTGCGCGACTCGGACCGCATTCTCGGGCTGCTGGCGAGCAAGACCCAGCGCGCCGAGCAGGGTAACGGCGGAGTGAAGGAACATCTCCTGCTGACGCGCTACAGTCCGCGGCGGGTCGCGACGGGGGAAATGATGAGCGTCGATGATGTCAAGGAGATACTCGGCCTCGACGTCGTCGGCGTGGTGCCGGAGTCCGTCGATGTGCTGTCCGCCTCCAATGCGGGGGTGCCTGTCATTCTCAATGCGGAGAGCGATGCCTCTCTGGCCTACGAGGACGCGGTCGCGCGGCTGCTGGGCGAGACGGTTCCGCTGCGCTTCGTGACCGAGCCGAAGAAAGGGTTCTTTGCACGTATCTTTGGAGGTTGACATGGGGTTACTCGCGCTGTTTCGCAGAACCCCGCCCTCCGCCAACATTGCCCGCGAGCGCCTGCGCATCATCGTGCAGCAGGAGCGCAGTGCCCGCGGTGGACCGGACTATCTGCCGCTGCTGCGACGTGAGCTGCTGGAAGTCATTCGCAAGTACGTCAATGTGGATCCGGCGGCGGTACAGGTGAACATCGAGCGGGAAGACGGCCAGGAGATCCTGGAGTTCTCGGTCACTCTGCCCGAGAAGGCGCGCGCACCTGCGGGCTGACCCCATGTGGTTCAGGAACCTCGTTGTCTATCGATTGCCCCCCGGCTGGACGTTGTCTGCCGCCGAGCTCGAAGCTCATCTGCAACGGCATGCCCTGCAGCCCTGCAGTCCCTTCGAGATGCTCAGCAGGGGCTGGGTGGCACCGGCGGACTCCGGGCGCCTGGTGCACACCGTGAACCAGCAGCTGCTGATCGCGCTGGGCGTGAATCAGAAACTGCTTCCGGCCTCCGTCATTCGCCAGGAGGCGGCGACGCGCGCGCAGGCCCTGGCGGAGTCCCAGGGCTTTCCGGTGGGGCGGCGGCAAATGCGTGAGCTGAAGATGAGGGTGACGGAGGAATTACGCGCACGTGCTCTGACACGCCGTCGCACCACTCGGGCCTGGATCGACCCCGCCGCCGGTTGGTGCGTCGTCGATGCCGCCAGCACGGGAAAGGCGGAAGAGGTGATCGAGGCGCTGCGCGATGCCCTGGACAGCTTTGCCGTGCAGCTTCTGGACACCCAGCGCACCCCCCACACGTCGATGGCGGCGTGGCTCACGCATGGAGAGGCCCCGGGCCGCTTCAGCATCGATCAGGATCTGGAGCTGCAGAGCGGCGACAAGCTCAAGGCGATCATCCGCTATACCCGCCACCCCCTGGAAGGCATGGAGATTCGCAACCACCTGTCCGCCGGCAAGTACCCCACGCGCCTCGGCCTGACCTGGAAGGACCGCATCGCCTTCGTCCTCACCGAGAGGTTGCAGATCAAGCGTCTGGAGTTCCTGGAGATGAGCCGGGATGCGGTGGATGAGTCGGACGCCGAGCGCGACGCAGTCGCGGCCGCCGAGCAGTTCGACATCGATTTCGCCGTGATGTGCGGGGAGCTGGCAAAGCTCCTGGGGGATCTGGTCCAGTCGCTGGGTGGGGAGAACGTGCAGCCGCAGGCGGCGGCCGCCTGACCCGCGCCTCAGTAGGCGATCGTCATCTGCGCGCGCCGATGCGCGGGTTTCTCCAGCTCACTCACGAGCGCATCCGCAAAGTCCTCGGCACTGATGCGGCTGTCGCCGTGGGCATCGCTGAGAACCGTCGTGGTGCCGAGACGATACTTGCCCGTCCTCGTGCCGGGCCTGATCGTCATCGCGGGGCTGAAGAACGTCCAGTCGACATTGCTGGCCTCGAGGGAATCGAGCACACCGCGCATACCGAGCGCTTCGCCTCGGTAGGCAGCCGGCAACGTATCGACGACCCTGCGGCCGTCAGGCAACTTGAGACTGCCTGCGCCGCCGACGACGACGAGACGCTTGCCTGTGGCCTGCGCGACCGCGATTGCGGAATCGCCGACGGCCTTTGCCTCTTGGATGGGGTCGCCGCCGCCGCGGGGGCTCGTCGCCATCACGATGACGTCCGCCTTGCGGGCCAGGGCGATGAACGCATTACGGTCGGTGGCGTCGAGTTTCTCGGCTTCGACGTTCGGTCCCGCCGCGATCTTCTCCGGATGCCTCGATGTTGCAATGACGTGGTGACCGCGCGAGGTTGCCTCCGCGAGGATGCGCGAGCCGATCATGCCATTGGCACCGACCAACAGAATGTTCATGGGGTGCGGCCTCGGATGTTGAGCAGGCTGCGCGAGGGCAACCCCCGCCAGCAGCAGGGCCAGTAAGAAGCGCATTCGGGACGGAGCGGCGGCTACGCCGCCGACTCGTACGTCCGCGCGAGTCCCGTGGGCGCCGATTCGTAGTTGTGCGCAAAGTCCGCGGGCAGCTCCGGCCCCCAGTTCTCCAGCGAGTCCTCGATCGGATAGTTGATCGGCTCCCACTGGGAGTAGTCCGTGATGTGGTCGATATCCGAGTAGTACTCGAACCAGCTTCCCCAGGGATCTTGAATGTAGTGAAAGAAGTTGGATCCGATGGTATGGCGGCCGAAGCCCCAGCTCACCGGGTTGCCCTTCTGCACCAGCCGCCGGCCACCGAGGCCGACCTCATCGGGGCTGCGCACCTGGAAGCTGCCGTGATGGAAGCCGATGGCATCGGATTTGGCAAAGGCGACGACGTGGTGATCGCTGTCGCGCCGGGTGCACATGAAGGCAACGACATCCTGTGAGCGATCGGCGAGGCCCATGCTGCGCAGCACGTCCGGGGTGAACAGCAGAACATGTCCAAGGCGCATGGGCCGGATGGGGCCGATGGTGGCCTTGGCGGGAATAGCGCGCCGATCCTTGCGGATCAGGCGGCCGGGGCCGTTGATCTCGAAGGCCTCGCACGGCGCCTGCGGCTTCTCCGGCGGGGCATCGTACAGGTGAATACGCAGTCCGTGCGGATCCTGAACCCACAGGCCTGAGCTGGGGAAGGCGGCCGGAGCGTCGATCACCTTGCCCCCCAGCTCGGGAACAGCCTTGCGAACGGCTCCGAGCTGCTGTGGATCGGCGCGCAGGATCAGGTGGTGGATCCGTTTGCGCGGGGCTCCTCCGAGGAGCGTAATGCAATCGCGGTCCTGTCCATCGCAGCGAAAGCGCACGACATTGCCTTCCCGCCGGGCGTTGAGTCCTGCGTCGGTGTAGAACCGGATGCCGGCTTCGAGGTTGGGGACCTCCAGCACGAAGCCGTAAGGGCCGAGTACCGCCATCGGGATTTCTCCAGTTGAGCTCGCGTATGAGTGTTGCGGTCTATCACTCGCGATTCCCCGGTGCAAGGGGTAGGCTTGCCACGGGATGGTCAGTCTTACTGAAACCCGTTTGCTGCTGGCGGCGTTGATGTTGCCGATCGTCGGGGCCGCCGCCAATGCCGCGCCCGCGGGCACAACGAGGGCGCTGAGCGGTGCAGTGCGGCTACAGGCAGTGGCGCCACCCCAGAAGAAGGAGCGCTTCAGGATGGCCGTCATCCAGGGCAAGGATGTCAGCGGCAGGGTCTACAAGAAGCTGGGCCTGCCGTCGCTGCAGTACTGCTGGGATACTTGCCTGCGGGAGACCCAGTGCACGGGTGCCCGCTGGGGTGCGATCCAGGGCGACGTCGCCGGCCTGTGTCTGCTGCTGAGCGGTGAGCTCTCGCTCAAGGAGACGGTGCGGCCGATGACCGAGGATGGCAAGGCCATTCAGGTGGTCGCCGGTCGCAAGCAGCCGCTGGCCGATGGCGGGACCTGAAGGCTCGGGAGCGCCTCAGCCTCCGGCAATCAGCCCGGCGGTGATGTTGATGGCGAAGCCCAGGATAGCGGCGTTGAACAGGAACGAGATGATGGTGTGCGCCAGCACCACTTTCCTGGTGCTCACACCGCATGTCGCAACGTCGGAAGTCTGGCACGCAGCGGCGATAGTGAAGGAGAAGTAGGCGAAATCCCAGAATACGGGCTGCGTATTTTCCGGGAAGCGCAGGGGGCGATTGCCGGCAGGCTCGCTGTAGAACATATCTGCATAGTGCAGCGTGAACATCGTGGGTACCAATGTCCACGAGGTTACGACTGTCAGTGCCGAGAGCGCGAGGTGCGCCGTTCGTGCCGCACCGGTCAATTCCTTCATGCTCGAGAGGACGGTCACGATCGCGACAAGACTGAGCACCGCGGCGATGATCGCGGCGGTCAGGATGACGGGCGCGGCCGCATCTTCCTCGACGTATTTGGCGCAGATCTGCCGGGCGCTCAGACCCGGCATCCAGGAATACACCAGCGCCAGAAACAGCAGCACGCAGCCGTTCCACGCAACCAGAACGCGGCTGATCGCGGGCCAGTGCACCGGGAGCACGAAAAACACCACCACGCCGGCCAGCACCGCGCCATAGAGTCTGAGGTGGTGTGGAGTGTGCTTCTTCATACGCTCACCCGAAACGTACACCTCAACACGCGGAAGCTCCGCGCCGCCCGGCATGCGCGTCTGCGGCGAGTGCCAGCGCACCGAGGGGTCCAGCGAGTGTGCCCAGGCCTGGAGGGACGATGTACGTATCGATCCTGCTGCTCAGTTCCTCGATGCGTAGATACCCGTTGAGGCTGTCGAGGAGATGCTTGCGCACGCGCGCCAGCAATTCAGGACGCCCATGGACGACGC
>CAZLYG010000039.1:17487-18547 GCA_964563075.1 uncultured Steroidobacteraceae bacterium
CCAATCACGATCCGTCGGGGTGCCGTGGCCAGGACCATCACCTGAGCCAGCTGCGCCAGCGCGTGCGCGACGAGCTCCCATACCGGGCTCTCCGCAGGAACATCGTTCGCGCCGACACCCGTACGCGCCGCGATCGCAGGGCCCGAGGCGAGCCCTTCGACACAATCCCCATGAAATGGGCAGTTCCCCGGCCATGAATCGCCCGCGCTGCGGGGAATGCGCACGTGTCCCAGCTCGCTGTGATGGCAGCCGAATACAGTTCGTCCGGCCACGATGAGGCCGACTCCGACACCCGTCCCCACAGTCACGTATGCGCAATCATCGAGGCCACGCGCAGCACCCCATCGAGCCTCCGCCAGCGCGGCCCCGTTGACGTCCGTGTTGATGCCGACGGGCACGCTCCGTCCCTGTGCCAGTTGACCGAGCGGAGCGGCTCCATCCCACCCCGGCTTCACGCTCGAGACGATGGTGCCGAAGGTGGCCGAGCCAGGACGCAGGTCCAGGGGGCCGAAGGAGGCGATGCCGATGGCTTCAGGCGGATCCGGTCTTTGCTCCCAGGCATCGAGCACCGTTGCGATTTTCGCGAGCGTCGCGGCGCCGTCGGTGGTGGGTATCCTCACCTGCTCACGGATGTCGGCGGGCGCGGTCCCGAGGATGCAGACGCACTTCGATCCTCCGAGCTCCACTCCTGCCAGCAGTGGCGGCGGGCCGGCCATCAGTACGCATCTACCGGGAGCACGGCCGCCGTGCTCCTCAACGTACGCCTGCGGTTTCAGATTCGAAAGCCAACTCCGTCTGCAGGTTCTGCAGATCACGCTGGATGGTCGCAATCGCCAGGCGCTTGCCGCCACCAAGGTAGGTAACCGTACAGTCGCGATCAGCGAATGAGCCGTCGACCTTGATGGAGTCCCACTGCTCAGCGTGACCCAGGTAACGGATCGCGACATCGTAGTACTGACACCAGAAGAACGGTACCGCCGTGAACTTCTCGCGCCAGCCGAGCATGTTGCGCGCGGCGACCTGCCCCTGCCGCTCGGCCACGACCCAGTGCTCCACCCGG
>CAZLYG010000040.1:0-18004 GCA_964563075.1 uncultured Steroidobacteraceae bacterium
CAGTATCCAGATTAGCACCAAAGGTGTTTATCGTTAAATGAATATCTTCGTCCTCGACCATGTCGGAGAGCCCGTCGGAGCACAGGGCGTAGACATCGCCCTTCTGGACGGGCACTTCCTGGATTTCCACCTCGACGTTCGGCTCCACGCCGAGCGCGCGTGTGACGTAGTTCTTGTTGGCCGCGCGCTGCGCCTCTTCGGCGGAATAGAAGCCGCGGTCGACCAGCTCCTGCAGCAGGGAGTGATCCATCGTGACCTGTTCGAACTTGTCGCTGCGGCGCCGATACAGCCGCGAGTCGCCCACGTGCGCGATGGTGATACGGTTGTCGAAGAACAGCGCAGCCACCACGGTCGTGCCCATGCCCTCGCATTGCGGTTGGGTCTTGGCCGTCTGGTAGATGATCTTGTTGGCGCGATGGATGGCATCACGCATGATGATCGTCGGCCGCGACAGCCCGGATTCGCGGTCGGGTTGGCTCATGTCCTCGCGCTCCACGTGCTCGCGCACGAGGTTGACGATGGTCTTGACGGCGATACCGCTGGCGACCTCGCCAGCGTTGTAGCCACCCATGCCATCCGCCAGGACCAGCAGTCCGATGTCGGGGTCGAAGGCAATCGTGTCCTCGTTGTGTTCGCGGACCTTTCCGGTATCGGTCTGGCCGACGAAGCGCAGCTTGTTCCGCAAGCTCATGCTCCGCGCCTACCGTCCGGCGGCACGCCAAGTGTGATGCACGTCACTTTCCCGTCCCCGATTCGAGCCGGCATAAGCTAGCATTGCCCGCAACGCAGTCCGAGCGGCTGGTCACATAACCCACCAATCGGCCCCCCTTTCGGGCGCGAATACTAGCTCATCTTTGGCCCCATCTTAGACCCAAGTCTGACCAACATGACTGTTGAATGCCTCGATGCCGCGCTCAAATCCCATCTTTGCCTGTAGCGCCTGCGGCGGCGAGACCCTCAAATGGCAGGGTCAGTGCCCTCTTTGTGGGGAATGGAACACACTCGAGGCCCGCGCCGCCACACCGGTGCGGGCGCGGCAAGCCTTATCCACAGCCCCCGTTGGCCTGGAGCGCCTCGCCACCGGCCAGCAGGAACTGGACCGGGTGTTCGGCGCGGGCATTGTCCCGGGCTCGGTGACCTTGCTCGGCGGCGATCCGGGCATCGGCAAGTCGACGCTGCTGCTGCAGGTCGCTGCCCATGTGGCAGGGGGCGGGGCCGTTCTGTACGCCAGCGGCGAGGAATCGGTGGACCAGATCGGCCTGCGTGCGCGCCGTCTGGGCGTCGGAACGAACGAATCGCTAACGGTTGTGGCCGAGAACGACCTGGAGACCATTCTGGGGCTCGCCGCCGAGCGTCGGGCGCGGCTGCTGGTCATCGATTCCATTCAGACGGTGCAGTCGGCGGGTGTTGCGGCTAGCGCCGGCGCGGTGTCGCAGCTGCGCGAGTGCACCGCGGAGCTGGTCCGTTTCGCCAAGTCCACAGGGACGGCGATCCTCATCATCGGTCACGTGACGAAGGAGGGCGCGATTGCCGGCCCGCGAATGCTCGAGCACCTCGTGGATACCGTCCTGTACTTCGAAAGCGAGGCGGGCAGCCGCTATCGTATTGTTCGCGGCACCAAGAATCGCTTCGGCGCGGTCAACGAGCTCGGATTTTTCGCGATGGCGGAGAGCGGGCTCAAGGAGGTGCGCAACCCTTCCGCGATCTTCCTCTCGCGGGCGCCGGAGCCGGCTGCGGGGAGCATCGTAACCGTGACGCGCGAAGGGGGCAGGCCGTTGTTGATCGAGCTGCAGGGCCTGGTCGATCGCATGCGCTTCGGCGCGCCGCGGCGCATTGCCCAGGGGCTCGACTCGAATCGCGTGGCCATGCTGCTGGCGGTGCTGAATCGGCACGCCGCCCTGTCTCTGCAGGAGCACGATGTTTTCGTCAATGTGGTCGGGGGGCTGGAGATCACCGAAACGGCGTGCGATCTGCCGGTCGTGATGGCGCTGGCCTCCAGCCTCCAGGACCGTGTCGTGCCCAATTCGCTGGTTTCATTCGGGGAGCTGGGGCTCACCGGCGAAGTGCGACCGGTGGCCTATGGCGAAGAGCGGCTGCGCGAGGCGCACAAGCAGGGATTCAAGGCAGCCATCGTTCCTCGAGAGAACGCTCCGCGCAAGCCGTTGGAAGGCCTGACCGTCATCGCTGTATCGCGTGTCAGCGAAGCACTCCGGCAAGCACTAGCCGGCGGGACCTGAAGCCAGCTGGGCTGGCGGCTGCGCGGGCTCGCCCGGGGTCTGGATGCGAACTGTGCGGATCGCGTTATCGGCGATCTGCAGAACCTCGAACACATACCCGTCCACCCGCAATGTCGTGCCCCGGTCCGGAATAGTCTCCAGGCGCTCGAGCAACAGCCCATTGATCGTCTTCGGCCCATCAGTCGGCAGATGCCACTGCAGGGCGCGGTTGAGTGCCCGAATGGTGGCGCTCGCGTTCACGATGTAGACGCCGGGCCGCTCCAGATGCACGTCTTTGTGCAGGACTGTTGCCGGGTCGGATGTGAATTCCCCGACGATCTCCTCGAGGATGTCCTCCAGCGTGACCAGTCCTTCGATGTCCCCGTACTCATTGACCACAAAGGCCAGGCGGCGGCGGTTGCGCTGGAACTGCGTGAGCTGCACGCTGAGCGGGGTTTCCTCGGGCACGAAGTAGGGCTCGCGACTGTTGGCGATCTCGGTCAGCCGTTCGCGGGTGAGCGTGCCGCGCGCGAGCTCCTGAGCGACGCGCTTCATGTGCAGGATACCCAGCAGGCTGTCCAGCTCGCCGTCGTAGACCGGCAAACGAGTGTGCGGAGTCTGGCGCAGCTGATCGAGGATGTCGTCCCAGTTGTCGCGCATGTCGATGCCGGAGATCTCCTGCCGGGGAATCATGATGTCATTGACCGTGATCTGCCCCAGATCCAGGATCGACAGCAGCATCTGCCGGTGACGGGCCGGAATCAGCGGACCTGCCTCGGCGAGCGCGGCGCGCAGCTCTTCGGTACTCAATGCATGGCTGGCCCTGGAGGACCTGCCGACACCGAAGAGCATCAGCAGCCCATAAGCCATCCGGTTCGTCAGCCAGATGAGTGGCCGCGCCACCAGGACCAGCACACGATAGATCCGCGCCGAGCTCAGTGCGACCGGATCCGGCCGTGCGGCGGCGTAGATCTTTGGGGCCAGCTCACAGAACACGATCATCACCACCGTCAGCACAACGACTGCGGCGGGTACCGCGTAGGAGCGACCGGTGCGCTCCGCAAGGATCGTCGCGATGGAGGATGCGAACGCGCTCGCCGCGGCGAGGATCACCAGATTGGCCCCGAGCCATTCGTCGGGCTTCTGCAGCAGGCTCTCGAGCACCCTCGCGGTCGTCTGCCCTTCCTGCGCACGGTGCTTCACGCGGTAGCGGTTCACCGAGAGCATCGCGACCTCCGTACCGGATGAGAACGCGATGATCAGCAGCAGCGCGAGCATAGACAGCAGCAGAATGAGGGTCGGAGCTTCGTTCAAGGCAGTAGTCCTCGCTCGGGCTTCGCGCCGGTTCCCCTATAATGGCTGCCATGTTCGACAATCTCACCTCCCGGCTCACCCGGACGCTCGAGAACCTCCGGGGGCGGGGCCGCATCACCGAAGAGAACATCGGGGCAGCGCTGCGCGAGGTGCGAGTTGCCCTGCTGGAGGCGGACGTCGCCCTGCCGGTCGTGCGCACCTTCATCGACGGGGTCAAGGCCAAGGCGGTAGGCGTGGAAGTGGCCTCCAGCCTGACCCCCGGCCAGGCGTTCATCGGGATTCTGCATCGCGAGCTGGTGGAACTGATGGGCGGCCCGCGGGCCGGTATCAATCTGCGCGCGCAACCGCCAATCATCGTGCTGCTCGCGGGCCTGCAGGGCGCCGGTAAGACTACGACCGCCGCAAAGCTGGCGCGCTGGCTGATCGAGCGGGAGCGCAAGCGCGTATTGCTCGTCAGCACGGACGTACGCAGGCCGGCCGCCATGCTGCAGCTGGAGCGCCTTGCGCAACAGGTGAGTGCCGACTATTTCCCGGCGCGGGCGGAAGATCCGCCGGCCCAGATCGCCCGGGAAGCCCTGGAGGCAGCCAGGCGTGGCGTCTTCGATGTACTCATCGTCGACACGGCGGGCCGCCTGCACGTCGATCAGGAATTGATGGAAGAAGTGCGGGAAATCGACGCTGCCGTCACGGCTGCCGAGCGTCTCTTCGTAGTGGACGCGATGGCCGGTCAGGACGCTGTCAACGCCGCCCGCGCTTTCGGGTCCACTCTCGCGCTGACCGGCGTGATCCTGACCAAGGCGGATGGCGATGCCCGAGGCGGCGCCGCACTGTCCGTGCGCCAGATTACCGGCAAACCCATCGTTTTCATCGGAGTTGGCGAGAAGACGGAGGCGCTCGAGCCGTTCGACCCGGAGAGAATGGCCTCGCGCATCCTAGGGATGGGCGACGTCGTCAGCCTCGTTGAGCAGGTGCACGCCCAGGTCGATGTCGAGGAAGCGCAGAAGCTTGCCCGCAAGGTCGTCAAGGGCAAGGGCTTCGACATGGCCGATCTGAAGTCGCAGCTCGAGCAGCTGCAGAAAATGGGTGGGGTCGGAGCCCTGCTGGATAAGCTTCCGGTCGTCGCAGCCCAGAAGGGCGCCGTGTCGGCCGATCAGGGCGACCGGGACCTGCGCCGCCAGATCGCCATCATCAATTCCATGACCCCCCGGGAGCGGCGCCATCCCGGAATCATCGACGGATCGCGGCGGCGCCGGATCTCCAAGGGGGCCGGTGTCCAGGTCCAGGATGTGAACCGCCTGATGAAGCAGTTCCTGGAGATGCAACGGGTGATGAAGAACATGAAAGGCGGCCGGCTGCAGCGCCTGATGAGCGCCTTCAAGGGCGGCCTGCCGCCGGGGATGCCCCCCCGGGGGTAAATATACAAATTTCTGGCGCAACAACCCCCTAAGCCGTAGAATCCGCGCTCTTTTTTGGACCCCCATCCGGGGGCCAACCGAACCGAGAGACCTTCGACCATGGTAACCATTCGCCTGACGCGGCGCGGGGCGCGTAACCAGCCCTTCTATCACGTAGTGGTGACGGACAGCCGCAAGCGCCAAGGGGGCCTGAGCCTCGAGCACGTCGGGTTTTTCAATCCGATCGCCCGGCGCAGCGAGCCGAAACTGAAGCTCGATCTGGCACGCATCGACTACTGGGTGTCCAAGGGCGCGCAGCAGTCCGACCGCGTGCGCACGCTGGTGAGCTCCTACAGGAAGCAGGCCACCGCCTGAGCTGGATCGAGCTAGGCCGAGTCGGCGCCCCGTTCGGGGTCAAGGGGTGGGTACACATAGAGTCCTACACCGATCCGCCGGAAGGCCTGCTCAACTACGACGGTTGGATGCTGCGCCTGCCGAACGGTGAGCGTGTGGCGCGCGCTGTCGCTGAGACGCACTGGCACCGCGGCAAGCTGGTTGCGCGGTTCGCCGGCGTTGCGGATCGGGATGCTGCAGCAGCGCTGCGGGGTGCGACGATCGAGATCGAGCGTTCGCATCTGCCGGCGCCGCGCGAGAGAGAGTACTACCGCGCCGATCTGGTCGGCCTGCGAGTGCGCAACCTCGACGGTGTCGAGCTGGGTCGGGTGGGACATTTCGTCGATGCGCCCGCGGGGCCTTTGATGGTCGTGCAGGCGGCGGACGGCCAGGAGCACTGGGTGCCCGCCATGCCCGAGTATCTGCGCAAGGTGGATTTGGCGGCAGGCTGGATCGAGGTGAGCTGGCCGGTGGAGTTCGAATGAAGCTCCAGGTGGTAACCCTGTTCCCGGACATGATCGCCGCTGCGATCCGGTTCGGTGTGCTGGGGAGGGCGCTGGAGCGCGGGTTGCTGGAGGTTGGGACGGAGGACCCGCGCGCTCACACGCAGGATGTGCACCAGACCGTGGACGACCGACCCTACGGGGGCGGCCCGGGGATGGTGATGAAGGCGGAGCCCTTGCTGGCGGCGATTACCGCCGCGCAGGCGAGGCTGCCGGCGGGAAGCCCGCGGATCTATCTGTCCGCGCAAGGTGAGCCGTTCGGGCAGGCACTGGCCCAGGAGCTGGCGGGACTGCCCGGGCTGCTGCTCGTGGCAGGCCGCTACGAGGGCGTGGATGAGCGGGTGATCGAGCTTGGCATCGATCGCGAGCTGTCGGTCGGGGACTACGTGGTGTCCGGCGGCGAGCTGCCCGCCCTGGTGGTGATCGATGCGGTGGCACGGTTGCTTCCGGGGGCGCTGGGAGATGCGAGATCGGCGCAGGCCGATTCGTTCGCCGCCGGCGCCGAGGGGTTGCTCGACTGGCCGCACTACACACGGCCTGAAGTGTTTAAAGGATTGTCGGTGCCGCCGGTGTTATTGTCGGGTAATCACGCCGACATTCAGCGCTGGCGGTTGGCCCAGGCGGTGGCGCGTACCTGGCGCCGCCGGCCGGACTTGATTGCCGCGCGAGGGCTGACCTCCGAGGCGAGCCGTTTGTTGAATGAGTTTCTTAGGATGAACGCACATGAGCAAGATCGTTCAGGAACATGAAAGCCGGCGCATGAGCCGGGAGGTCCCCGACTTCAAGCCGGGCGACACCGTGGTCGTGCAGGTGAAGGTCGTCGAAGGCGACCGCGAGCGCGTGCAGGCGTACGAAGGCGTCGTGATCGCCCGGAGCAACCGTGGACTGAACTCTTCGTTCACTGTCCGCAAGATCTCCCACGGTGAGGGCGTCGAGCGCGTCTTCCAGACCTACAGCCCGTCGATCAGCGAGATCGTCGTGAAGCGGCGCGGCAGCGTGCGTCGTGCCAAGCTGTATTACCTGCGCGACCTGTCGGGCAAGGCGGCGAGGATCGAGGAAAAGATCTAACACGACGCCATCCGCATGCGGCTCCTGCGCTCGATTCTCATCGGACTGTGGCGCGGCCTGGATGGGCTGCGCAAGTTCCTGCATCTGCTGCTGCTGCTGGTGCTGTTCGGGTTTCTGATCGGCGTACTGCACGTGTCGGCGCCGAGCGTGCCCGGCAAAGCGGCCCTGCTGATCGAGCCCGAGGGCCAGCTCGTGGAGCAGCTCAGCGGGGATGCGATCGAGCGCGCTGTGCAGAACGCGCGCGGCGAGGGCAATCCCGAGACCCTTCTGTGGGATCTCACCGACTCGATCCGCGCTGCCGCGAAGGACAAGCGCATTCCCGTGCTGGCCATCGACCTGGACAAGTTCGATGGCGGCGGCCAGCCCTCACTCGAAGAGCTGGCGCTCGCGATCCGCGAGTTCCGCGCCAGCGGCAAGAAAGTGATCGCCTACGGCACCGAGCTCACCCAGGAGAAGTACTACCTGGCCGCCCAGGCCGATGAGATCTACCTGGATCCGCTGGGCTTCGTCCTGATCGACGGCTTCGATCGCTACCGCTGGTTCTACAAGCAGCTGCTCGACAAAGTGGGCGTGGACATCAGCGTGTTCCGCGTCGGGGCCTTCAAGAGCGCGGTGGAGGAATACACCCGCACCGATATGTCGCCGGAGGACAAGCAGGAGAGCCAGGCTTACCTCAACGCGATGTGGAACAGCTACCAGACGGCGATGACGCGGGTACGCAAGCTCCCGCCGGATGCGCTCGCCAAGAAGGTCTCCGCGGAAGCCGGCAACGCCGCGCAAGTCGCGCTCCAGGCAGGCCTCGTCACCGGCATCAAGACGCAGCAGGAAGTGGAGAAGCGGATCGCCGACCTGGTCGGCAAGGACGATTCCACCGGCTCTTTCAAATCGGTCTCCGAGCAGGACTACGTACGCATAGCGCGGGCCCAGATCAAGGTGCGCGCGGCCGGCAAACAGCGCGTTGGCATCATCGTAGCCTCGGGTGACATCCTCGATGGCGATCAGCCCTCCGGCACCATCGGCGGTGACTCGACCGCACGCCTCATTCGCCAGGCGCGGCTGGACAAGGATGTGCATGCGGTTGTCCTGAGAGTCGACAGCCCCGGCGGCAGCGTGCTCGCCTCCGAAGAGATCTATCGCGAGCTGCAGGCACTGCGGGCCGCGGGCAAGCCGCTCGTCGTATCGATGAGCACGTATGCGGCCTCTGGCGGTTACTACATCTCTGCCCCGGCCGATGAGATCTGGGCCAGCCCCGCAACGCTGACGGGCTCCATCGGCATCTTTGCCGTCGTGCCGACGGTCGACAAGACTCTCGGCAAAGTCGGCGTCACCGTCGACGGCCTCGGCACGACGCCGCTTTCGGGCGAGCTGCGCGTTGACCGCCCGCTGGGCGAGGACGCGCGCTCGCTGCTGCAATCGCAGATCTCGCGCGGTTACGAGGAATTCCTGTCACGTGTCTCTGCCGGCAGGAAGATGACGCGCGACCAGGTCAATGACATCGCGCAAGGCCATGTCTGGGCAGGCGTCGACGCCAAGCGCCTGGGGCTCGTCGATCAGCTCGGCTCGTTCGAGGATGCCGTCAAGGCCGCGGCGCGCCGTGCCAAGCTCACCGACTACGACATCGAGTTCATCGAGCCGGAGTTGTCCTGGGCGCAGGAGCTGGTGCTCAACGCCAAGATGGACACGGCGCGCATGCTGTTGAAAGTAGCCGGGCCACAGCCGGAAACTGCCGCGGTGGCACAGCTCGCGAGTCCGCTGCGCCGCGAAGTCGCCCGTCTCAGCCGCTTCAGCGTGCGCAATCGCATCTACGCCTACTGCTTCTGCACCGTCGAGTAGCTCTCTCCGCCACGCGGTCCGCATCTTGCTGCCACAGTGCCACTTCCGAAGAGGTGGCATACATGCGACTGTTGCTAACGATTGCGATGTTAGGTGTGTTAGGTGCTGCAGCGGAGCCGGTCACGGCCCAGGAGCCCCTCGGCACGAACACGAACACCGCCATGGAGGGCCTCGTCGGCAACAAGGTTCTGCAGCTGCGCTATTTGACGCAGTCGCCGTTCGCCGGCGTCGCCGGGAATCTGGATATCGGGGCGCTACTGACGGAGAACCGCGAGTTCATTGCCTCGGTGGCGTCGATGTTCGATACCAATCTGCCGGTGCCGCGCCTGCGCTTGCAGGTAGGCCCGCAGCTGAGCCTCGCTTGGTTGGATGCCCCGCAGAAGACGGACGTGGCCGCGCTCTCGGTCGGCGCAGCCGCGCGTTATGAGCTCATCGAGCGCTTGGGATTGTCTGCGTTCGGCAGCGCGTTCTACTCTCCAGGCGTCACCACGTTCGGGTCGGCGCACAACATGTACGATTTCACGGCGGGAGCGGAGCTGCGCCTTACCGACCGGCTATTCCTCCAGGGCGGCTATCGATGGCTGAAATTTACGCTGGTCAATGAGCCGGACGAGAAGGTCTCGAACGAGGTTTTCGGGGGTATCCGCTGGCAGCTCAAATAGCGCTGGCTCTACAGGCTCGACCAGTCGAGAATGACCTTGCCGGACTTCCCCGATCCCATGGTCTCGAAGCCCTTGTGAAATTCCTGCACCGCGAAGTGATGCGTGACGATCGGCTCGAGCTGCAGGCCGCTCTGCAGCAGGCTCGCCATCTTGTACCAGGTCTCGAACATCTCCCGTCCATAGATGCCCTTCAGGGTGAGGCCCTTGAAGATGACCTGATTCCAGTCGATGGCGGTGTCATCCGGCGGGATGCCGAGGATCGCGATCGAGCCACCATGATGCATCGTCCGCAGCATCTCGCGGAACGCGGAAGCATTGCCTGACATCTCCAGGCCGACGTCGAAGCCCTCCTGCATCCCCAAGTCCTTCATCGTCTGGTCCAATGACTCCCGCTGCACGTTGATGGCACGCGACGCCCCCATGCGGCGCGCAAGGCTCAGGCGGTAGTCGTTCACGTCCGTGATGACGACGTGTCGCGCACCGACGAAACGTGCGATGGCAGTAGCCATGATCCCGATCGGGCCCGCGCCGGTGATGAGAACGTCCTCGCCCACCATGTTGAACGCGAGGGCGGTGTGCGTCGCGTTGCCGAACGGATCGAGGATCGAGGCAATGTCGTCGCTGATGGAGTCGCTGAGCTTGAAAGTATTGACGGCCGGGATGGCCAGGTACTCCGCGAAGGCTCCCGGGCGGTTGACTCCCACACCGACCGTGTTGATGCACAGGTGCCGCCGGCCGGCGCGACAGTTTCGGCAATAGCCGCACGTGATGTGACCTTCGCCGGACACGCGGTCGCCGATCGCCAGACCCCGCACTTCCGAGCCCATCTCGACGATGCGTCCGGAGTACTCGTGCCCGACGGCCATGGGCACGGGGATGGTTTTCTGCGCCCAGGCGTCCCAGTGGTAAATGTGCATGTCCGTGCCGCAGATCGCCGTCTTGGCGATCTCGATGAGCACGTCGTTCGGCCCGACCTTCGGCTCCGGCACCTCATCCAGCCAGATACCGGGAGCGGCTTCCTTCTTTACCAGTGCTTTCAAGAGATGACTCCGAGCTGGCGGCCCACGGCCGTGAATGCATCCAGCGCCTTTTCCAGCTGCTCACGCGATAGCGCCGCGGACATCTGCGTGCGGATGCGCGCCTGGCCGCGGGGCACCACCGGAAAGGAAAACCCGATCACATACACGCCGCGCTGCAGCAGACTTTCGGCCATCCGCCCGGCCAGGGCAGCATCCCCCAGCATGACGGGAATGATGGGATGCTCTCCCGCCTTGAGGCTGAAACCGGCCTTTTCAAGCCCTGCGCGGAAGAAGCGGGTGTTATCGAACAGCCGGGTGCGCAGCTCCGGGGAGTGCTCGAGCAGATCCAGCACGCGCACGCCTGCGGCGGCCACCACCGGTGGAATGCTGTTCGAGAACAGGTAGGGACGCGAGCGCTGGCGCAGCCACTCGACCACCTCCCGGCGGGCGGAAACATAGCCGCCGCTCGCGCCCCCCAGCGCCTTGCCGAGTGTCCCTGTCAGAATATCCACGCGGCCCATGACACCGCAGTGCTCGTGCGTGCCGCGTCCCCGCTCGCCCATGAACCCCGTCGCGTGGGAGTCATCGACCATGACCAGCGCGTCGTAGCGGTCAGCGAGATCGCAAATGGCGCGCAGCCTGGCGATGCTGCCGTCCATTGAAAACACCCCGTCCGTCGCAATCAGACGGGTACGGGCGTCCCGGGTCTGCTGCAGACAGCTCTCCAGCTCCGCCATGTCGCTGTTGGCGTAACGCTGGCGTTGCGCTTTGCACAAACGGATGCCGTCGATGATGCTCGCGTGATTGAGCGCGTCGGAAATGACAGCGTCACGTTCGTCGAGCAGTGTCTCGAAGAGACCGCCGTTCGCGTCGAAGCACGAGGAATAGAGAATCGTGTCCTCGGTGCCCAGGAAACGGGTCAGTCCTTCCTCGAGTTGCTTGTGCACGCTTTGCGTGCCGCAGATGAAGCGGACGGAAGCCATGCCGTAGCCGAAGCGGTCGATGCCGCGGTGGGCGGCTTCGCGCAAAGCGGCGTGGTTGGCCAATCCGAGGTAGTTGTTCGCACACAGGTTGATGACTTCACGGTCGCCGGTGCGGACCGTGCCGCCCTGCGGGCCGGTGAGGACGCGCTCGCTTTTGTAAAGGCCCTGTTCCTTCAGGGAGGCCAGCTCCCCGCGCAGCCGTTCGATGAGTGCCTCATTCATGTCTTAAATTATACTCGCATCGCATGAGCAAGACCCCCGAGGACGCCGATTCGTCGGCAGGCCGAATCGATCGCTGGCTGTTCTGCGTACGCCTGTTCAAGTCGCGCTCCCTCGCGGCGCAGGCGGTGGGAGGAGGCCGGGTTCACATCAATGGCGCGCGCGTCAAGCCGTCGCATGCCGTGCGTGCCGGCGACCTCGTCGGCTTTTCCCGGGGAGCCGTTGATTTCGAGTGTGTCGTGGTTGCGCTACCGGTGCGGCGCGGACCTGCCAGCGAGGCGGTGCGCTGCTACGAGGAGACAGCAGCCAGCCGCGCGCGGCGCGAGGAATTCGCTGCCCGGATGAAAGTTGCCGCTGCGCTGACGCCGCGTCCCGAAGAGCGCCCGGACAAGCACGAGCGTCGCGAGTTACGCCGCCTGCGAGGCCGAGGCTGATCATGACCCTGAGCGTTTTCGACATCTTCAAAGTGGGTATCGGCCCCTCCAGTTCCCACACGATGGGGCCCATGCGAGCGGCGCGTGAGTTCGCACTCGGATTACAACGAGACGCGTTGCTCGAAGCGACCAACCAGATCGCCGTGCGCCTGTATGGCTCGCTTGCGCTCACTGGCGCAGGCCACGGGACGGACCGTGCCATTCTGATGGGCCTCGAGGGCGCGTTGCCGGAAACCGTCGATCCCGACAGCATCGAGCCGGCGCTGCAGCGCATCCGCAGCAACGGGCGCATCAACCTGCTCGGAAAGCACGACATCGCCTTCGATGAGCCGATGCAGCTGCTGTTCATGTATCACGAGCGGCTGCCGCGACATGCGAACGGCATGCGCTTTACGTCGCTGGCTGCAGATGGCCGCACGCTGCGGGAGGAAGACTATTACTCGATCGGCGGTGGTTTCGTGGTGCGGGGTGACGAAGACGAGGCCCGCGATACGGGAATTCACGGGGCCCACCCGTTTCCGTTCGGGTCAGGGGATGAGCTGCTCAGCTCGTGCCGCCGCGAAGGGCTCGAAATATTCGAGCTGATGATGGCCAACGAGTGCGCGACACGCAGCGAAGCCGACGTGCGTGCAGGTCTGATGCACATCTGGAATGTCATGCAGAGCTGTGTCGAGCGGGGCTTCCGGCAGTCCGGGCTGCTGCCTGGCGCCCTGAAGGTCCGGCGGCGCGCGCCGCGCATGTATCGGATGTTGACCGAGAGCGTCAGCGCGCGGCCTCTGGATGCAATGGATTGGGTCAACGCCTATGCATTGGCGGTCAACGAGGAGAACGCCGCCGGCGGTCGCGTCGTGACGGCCCCTACCAATGGGGCCGCCGGCATCATTCCAGCGGTCCTGCACTACATGCGCCGCTTCGAGCCGGGAGCCAGCGATGAGGGGGTCATCCGCTTCCTGCTCACGGCCGCGGCCATCGGCATGTTGTACAAGCGCAATGCCTCGATCTCAGGCGCCGAGATGGGTTGCCAGGGAGAGGTAGGGGTGGCGTGCTCCATGGCCGCCGCCGGCCTGGTCGCGGCGCTGCACGGTTCTAACGAGCAGGTCGAGAACGCAGCCGAGATCGGCATGGAGCACAACCTCGGTCTCACCTGTGACCCGGTGGCGGGACTGGTGCAGATCCCCTGCATCGAGCGCAACGCGATGGGCGCGGTCAAGGCGATCAACGCCGCGCGGCTCGCGATGCGCGGCGATGGCAGTCACAAGGTATCGCTCGATCAGGTGATTGCCACCATGCGCCAGACCGGTGCGGACATGTCCACCATCTACAAGGAAACCTCGCAGGGCGGTCTCGCGGTGAACGTCCCGGAGTGCTAGGTGAATAGGGATGCCAGCAGGCGGGCCGGAGGCGACTCGCCCATCGCCTCGCGCAGCGTGGCTTTCGCCACGACCGACCAGGAGCGCACGTCGAATGTCAGGGAGACGATAGCGCCCGTTTCCATGTCCTCGCCCTCGTACTTCGCCCCCAGCTCGGTGCCCGCCTTGGAGATGCCGGGATTGTGGCCGACGATCATGAGATGCGGCACACGGGGGCCGGTAGCGTGGATCACCTTCAGAATGTCATCGGCCCGCGCGAGGTAGAGAGCCTCGTCGGTGCGCACGTGACGCGCCGATACTCCGAGCTCGCGCGCGACGATATCGGCGGTCTGCTTCGTGCGGGTCGCCGGGCTGGCGATGATCAGCGTGGGAACGAATGCGAGCTCGGCCATCCGGCGCGCCATTGCTTCTGTCTCGCCCACGCCGCGACGGTTCAGAGGCCGCTCGAAGTCGGCCACCTCCGGGTCCTTCCACTTGGCGTTTCCGTGACGCATGAGCGTCAGGCGTTTCACTTAGGCCCTCTTGAGCAAGATGCGTCCGTTCTCTTCGCGGACATCGTATTTCCTGAGCGGCTCGTAGGCGGGCGGTGTCAGTGCATCGCCCGTGCGCAGGCAGAAGCGTGCCCCGTGGCGCGGACAGATGATCTGGCAGTCTTCCACTTCGGCGCCACCCAGAGGCTCGCCATCGTGCGTGCAGCGGTCTTCGACCGCATATAGTTGTTCGCCACAGCGTACGACGACGACCGGGGAGTCGTCGACTTCCACGGTGAGAGAGGCTTGCTCGGCCAGCGAGCCGGCCTCACCCACATCGACCCAGCCTGAGGCGGCCCCGTCCCCCATCAGAACATCCCCGTCTGCAGCCGCGCAGCCTCGGACATCATCGACTGGTTCCAGGGAGGGTCGAACGTCAGGGACACCCTTGCCTCGCGCACCGTGGGAATGCGCTGGATCTTATCCCGAACGTCATCGACCAGAATGTCGCCCATTCCACATCCCGGGGCCGTGAGGGTGATCTGTACTTCCACGGTGCGCGTGCCATCCTCGTTCGGGCTTACGTTGCACTCGTAGACCAGACCCAGGTCGACGATGTTGATGGGGATCTCCGGGTCATAGCAGCTACGCATCTGATCCCAGGCGAGCTTGCGCACGTCCTCCTCGGTCGCATTGGGCGGCAGCTCCGGTGGCTTCACGGGCTCCTTGCCGATGGCCTCCGCATCCTCTCCCGCAATGCGAAACAGGTTGCCCTCGACATAGACGGTGAAGCTGCCCCCGAGCGCCTGAGTGATGTACCCCGCCTGACCGGGTTTCAGTTTCACCTCGGCACCGGCAGGAACCAGCACCGCGCGCACCTCGCGGTTCACGACGAAAGGTTCGTTCTCGTGGGAACGCATGAGTCGCCTACTCGGTGGAAACAGTCGCCGAACCCCGTTCCAGGGCGGCGTTCAGGGTATGCCAGCACAACGTGGCGCACTTCACCCGGGCGGGGAATTCGCGCACGCCTGATAACGCCGCGAGCTTGCCGATACCCGGATCGGCCGACGCATCCTGCTGGGTGAGCACCGAGTGCACCTTCCCGAACAGCTCGGCGACAGCTCCGCGGCTCTTGCCCTTGACAGCCTCGGTCATCATCGAGGCGGAGGCCGTGGAGATCGCGCAGCCCTTGCCGTCGAAGCGCACGTCCTCGATCCGGTCGCCGTTCATGCGCAAGGATACGGTCAGACGGTCTCCGCAGAGGGGGTTGTGCCCATCGGCGTGCGCATCGGCGGGGTCCAGGCGGCCGAAGTTGCGCGGGTTGCGGTTGTGATCGAGGATCACATCGCGGTAGAGATCCTTCAGATCCATCAGCCAAACACCTCCCGCGCCTTGCTCAGAGCGGCCATCAGGGCGGCGACGTCCTTCTCGGTGTTGTAGCAGCCGAAGGAAGCGCGCGCCGTCGCGGGAATCCCGAAAAAGGTCATGACCGGCATGGCACAGTGATGGCCCGTGCGAATGGCGACCCCTTCGTGATCGAGTATCGTTCCCAGGTCGTGAGGGTGAACCCCCTCCAGAGTGAACGAGATCACCGCGGCCTTGTGAGCGGCGGTGCCGACGATCTTCAATCCGGGAACGCGCTCGAGCTGTGCCGTCGCCAGTGCGAGCAGCTTCTGCTCATGGGCCGCGATGGCCTCGACCCCGAGACTCTCCAGGTAGTCCATGGCGGCTGCAAGACCGACTGCCCCGGAGATGTTGGGGGTGCCGGCTTCGAACTTCCACGGCAGGTCGTTATAGGTGGTCTTCTCGAAGGACACCGTGAGAATCATATCGCCGCCGCCCTGCCATGGAGGCATCGCCGCAAGCAGCGACTCGCGCCCGTACAGCACGCCGATGCCGGTGGGCCCATAGAGCTTGTGGCCGGAGAACGCGTAGAAGTCGCACCCCAGGGCCCGCACATCGACCTGCGAGTGAGGAATGGCCTGTGCACCGTCGACGAGCACCACAGCTCCCACGGCGTGCGCTGAATCGATGATGCGCTTCACCGGGAGCACCGTACCCAGCGCATTAGAGACGTGGGCGACCGCGACCAGAGCCGTGCGCGGGTTGAGCAGCTTCAGGAACTCGTCGAATACCAGCTCGCCACGGCTGTCTATCGGCACTACCTTGAGCATACACCCGGTCTGCTCACAGACCATCTGCCAGGGGACGATGTTGGCGTGATGCTCGAGACCGGTGATCAGAATTTCGTCTCCCGGCTTGAAGCGCGGACGTCCATAGGCCTGTGCCACCAGATTGATCGCCTCGGTCGTGCCGCGGACGAAAATGATCTCGCGCGTCGAGCGCGCGTTGATGAACTGCCGAACGCGCTCCCGGGCTCCCTCGAACGCCTCGGTCGCAGCCTGGCTCAGTGCGTGTACGCCCCGATGGACGTTGGCATGCGAATGGGTCTCGTATTCCTCGATGGCGCGCAGCACAGGCAGCGGGCGCTGCGAGGACGCGGCGCTGTCCAGATAAACGAGCGCTCGGCCGTTGATGCTGCGTTCCAGGATCGGGAAGTCGCGACGGACTCGCTCCGCATCGAATGTGGAGGCAGGTCGCATCGGTCGGGCAGGGGAAGGGAAGGCCATCAGATCAACTCCTCGAGGTGCGCGGTCTCGTTCAAGTGGCCCGCGAGGCTCTGCTCGATCTGCCGCCGCAGCTCCGGAACTTCGATCCGGGCCACCACGTCCTCGAGAAATGCCCACTTGAGCAGCCGCTGCGCGGTGTCACGGTCCAGGCCGCGCGACAGCAGATAGAAGAGCATGTTGTCGTCCAGCTTGCCGGCCGTCGCCCCGTGACTGCATTTGACGTCGTCCGTGTAGATCTCGAGCTGCGGGCGCACATCGATCTCGGCTTCGGGACCCGCGAGCAATCCTCGCAGCGACTGGCGCGAGTCTGTTCCACGAGCATCCTTGCGCACGACGATCTTGCCGTTGAATGCGACTCTGGCACGGCCGGCTGCGACGCCGCGAAACACCTGCTCGGTGACGGCTCGGGGAACTACATGATCCACCAGTACGAAATGATCGTGGTTCTGCGAGGTGTCAGCCACCGAAACCGCGTAGCAACCCATCTCGGCGCGCTCACCGGCAAGCCCGATATTCATGGTGGAGCGTGCGGACAGGGCACCGAGGCTGAGCATGTGAAGCCGGTATCTGGAGTCCCTGGCCAATGTGGCAGCGAGCGTGTCGAACCAGAGTGCGCGCGATCCCATCTGCTGCAGGCGGTAGTGGTGCACACTGGCGTCGCGTCCGATCTCGATATCGACGACGCCGTTGACAAAATTCGCCTGGCTGCCTGCGCTCACATGCCGCTCTATCAATCCGAAGCGCGCCCCCTCCGCGACCTGGAGCTCGACCCGAGGATAAGAGGCACCGGTCTGCGCATCCGCTGTGGCGACAAAGACGATCTCCAGCCGGGCCTCGGCGCCCGCGGCCACGCGGATCGAGGCACCATCCAACGCGAACGCCTCATTCAGGAGCGCGAAACGCGCATCGGGACCCGCGGGTTGCACTGAGGACAGGGCACGTTGGCGCAGCGAACGCATGGAAACGCCCGCGCTCTCAGCAGGCGTTGAGAGCTCAGGCGCATACACGCCGTCAACGAACGTATATCGGCTGTAGCCGGCGATGAGGGCCGGCAAGGCGATGTCCCGCGGCCTTTCGTGGATGGCTGGCGCGAATCGCACCTTCTCGAGCGGCCGCAGATTGGCGTACTTCCAATTCTCATCCCGCGAGGTCGGCAGCCCTTGCGTTTGCAACGTCTGGAGCGCGCTCAGTCGGCGTTCGAAGCTGATGACCTCCGCGGGCAGCGAGCCTGCAGCGCTCGCGTGCTCCTGGGCAAGGCGGCTTGCAACAGCGGGGCTCATGGCGATGTCACGCAGCCTCGCCGGAGATCCAGTCGTAGCCGCGCTTTTCCAGCTCGAGGGCAAGCGTGCGGTCCCCGCTACGGGCGATCTTGCCGCGCACCAGAACGTGAACGAAATCGGGCACGATGTACTCCAGCAGCCGCTGGTAGTGTGTGACGAGGAGGAAGGTACGCTCGGGCGAGCGTAGCCGAGCAGCATGCGGCAGAGCCGCGCCAG
>CAZLYG010000041.1:0-1719 GCA_964563075.1 uncultured Steroidobacteraceae bacterium
ACTCTCGGCGCAGCAGATCGCGACCGCACCGATCCCCACGGCGCAGGCGACGAAGGCGAGGGGAGCGTAGGGTCCAAGCGGAGCGGCGAGTGCGCTCGGGACAGCGAAAATTCCGGCGCCGATCATCATGCTGATGATGCCGGCTGCCAAGCCCAAAGGCCCGACTGCGCGAACGAGACCGGCGTCGCGTTGACCTCCCATTTGAGCGAACGTACCACTTCTGCAAGCCGCACATAGGTATTTCGGACTCGGCTCCGGTACGCACTGCGCGCAAGCGTCAAGCGTGTGCGAGCGGCACGCTGCGTATACTTGCTTCCCATGCAACTCGACATCGAGGCCGAGGCAAGAACGCTCCCTCCGACGTGCTGAGGGGGATGGGGAATGCCGACCTTCCGTCTGGTCGCCGGCTTCGTGGTCACCGCCCTGCCGTTTCTGCTCAGCAAGGCCGGCGTCAGTGTCGATCGTATCGCAACGGTCAGCGCTGTCGCTTTGTCGCCCACGTTCTGGGCGTTTCTGCTGACGCCGATTGTCGATGTTGGTTTTTCGCGCCGCGCGGCCTGGCCGAAGCCTGACACGCGCATGCATTCATGCGTACAGCCGTTCACTGCCGGGTGTCGGGACCTCTTCGGACTGAGCCAGGTCCAAAATCTGCGCCGTTCTCTTTCGATCGGGAGGGCAAGAGTCTGGCGCGTGCGCGGCAGGCGCCGCCGCTCCTGCTGCCGCTGCCGGCGCCACCGCTCCTGCTGCGGGAGCTGTCCCCTGCAGCCAGTGCGGGTGCCGCAGTCGGATGTGCAGGCGTCCTGTAAGGGAATTGGTGGTGAGCTACTTGGTCGAGGCAGCGCGCGTCGCCGACTACCGGGGCGGTCGCGCCGCGCGCCGATTGGCGGGCATAACTCTGCGGCGCCTGGTCGGGGGCTTCGTGGTGTCGGCCTCGAGTAATTGCCGAAACCCCTGTTCCAACTCTTCGACGGCCTTCCCCAGGGCGCCAAGCTGCCCAGCCCGGACTATCGCGACGGACGGGTGCAAGTCAAACGATGGGGGACGCAATACTTTCACGGTGTCGATGGAATGATTCCTGGCAATGAAGCGAGCAGGCAGCAGCCCGAGACCATAACCGGCCTGAACGAATGCCAGCTGCAAATGCATGTTGTGGACTTCAGCCGCAATCATCGGGGTGAGGCCGTCACGCTCCATCCGATCGAGGAGTCTTGCCCGAAGCGGGCACCCGGGCGGATTGAGCACCCACGGCGCGCTGCCCAGACTTTTCCAATTGCCGTCAACGTTGCCCGCGGCGGCTTGAACGATCTCCATCCGGTCGCTGGCGATGATATTCGTCAGAAGCGGTGGAGGCGCGGTCTTGCCTTCGGGCAAGAGCACCACTGCAACGTCCAGTTCACCCGCGAGCAGCCGAGAAAAAAGCTCAGCGGTAAGCTCGCTCAACAGTCGCAGTCGGACGTTGGGATATTTTTCGGACAGCGCCAGAATAGGGTCGATGAGCGTGCGCTCGGCCAACGGATGCGAGAGCCCGATGCGCAACAGGCCGTGAGGTTCGGCGTCGCTCGACGTAAGAGATTTCAGCGTCTCTGTCCGCTGCAGCAGATCTCGTGCTTGTTCGAGCACTCTGGAGCCGAGCGCGTTCAGACGCGGAGGCTTTACCGAGCGGTCCAGCAACTCGGCACCCAATGCGGCCTCCAGCCTTTGCACCTGCCGGGTAATGGC
>CAZLYG010000041.1:1729-17817 GCA_964563075.1 uncultured Steroidobacteraceae bacterium
AGACGATCGGCTGCCGCGGCGATGGACCCGGCATGGGCGAACGCTACGAGAGCGCGCAAATCTTCGAGCACTGGGGCCTCCCCGAAGCATCATTGCGAGGATCGCTGAATCGTGCGGCAATGGTACGATAATCATGAAAATAATGAACTGGTGGAACGTTATATCTCGCATCAGAATACCCGCCTGGTACAGGCCGCTGCCGGGCGGAACCGGTCTCATCCAAAGCAGTATCCAGGGGAGTTGCCATGAGCAAGACCGCAGTGACCTCGCCAGTGCTCGCGCCACCGGCCGGCCCGTTTTCCCAGGCGATCGAAGCGGGCGGTTTCCTCTTCTGCAGCGGTCAGGTTGGTCAGGACCCGGCCACGGGCAAGGTGGTCGAGGGAGGGATTGTGGCCGAGACACAGCGTGTCTTGCAGAATCTCGCTGCGGTTCTCAATACGGCCGGCAGGAGTTTCGATCACGTTGTGCGCGCCGGCGTCTATCTCACGAGCATGAGCGACTTCGCCGCGATGAATGGCATCTACGCAAAGTACTTCAGTCAGCCGTTTCCTGCTCGCACGACGATCGCGGTGGCCGCGCTGCCGCTCGGGGCCTGTGTCGAGATCGACCTTGTAGTCAAGGCTTGACGGCGACGCACTCGATGGCGCGCGCTATTTATTTCACCCGGAAGCAGCGGAACGACACGTACTTGCTCGGCTCGCAGAAGAACCCGCCGAAGGACCCCCTCTGGATGGTCATCGTCTGTCCCCCGGTGGGCACCGGCCAGACGTCGGTACTCTCGACCTGCTTCCAGATTGCACCTTCCGTCGTCGTGAGGAGCAGCTTGCCGTCTGCCTGATCGACGCGACTGAGAGTGACCTGCAGCGTCCGAGCGACGGCCGGCTCTCGAACCGTCTTCGGCTGCAGTCCAAAGTCTGCGCGGCTCTCTTTCGATGGGGCGGTGGAGGCAGGGTCTGGCGCGTGCACGGCAGGCGCCGCTGCTCCTGCTGGCGCCGGCGCCGCCGCGGCTCCTGCGGCCGCCACGGGCGCCGTTGCTCCTGCCGCCGCCGCCGGCGCCACGGCTCCTGCTGCGGGAGCTGTCCCTGCAGCCGGTACTGGTGCCGCAGTCGGATGCGCAGGCATCAGGCCAGCGTTACGCAGTGCGTCGTCCAGGCAAACGTGCCGGTCACTGTCCTTCGCGATGCGCGCGCACAGTGTGATTGCGGACCATGCTGCTTGCGAAGGTGCTATCCGTTCTCCGGGCAGGTTCTCCTGCGCCGGGGAGCTTGGCACCAGAGCGCACATCACCAGGACACCCGCGACGTGACCGATCTTCATGTGCTTCCCCCTCTTGCTCACTCCGGGTTCATGCTTCAATTCTATCTCTTAGGGGGCCCGAACCGGGCGATCTCCCGCGTGAGCGTCAGCGAATAGGTAAATCGAAATTTCGTTACGGCCAGAGCGCAGCGGCCTGCTATTGTTCACGCCACAAGGTGCAAACAATAGCGAGGGGGTTCAGATGCGCACCACGCTCGTCCAGCTTTGCGCTCTCGGCCTTGCTGCCTTCTCGGCCTCAGTAACCGCAGTCGCGGCGCGAATGGACTGACCCGGCCGCTCTGCCCGTACCCGCAGTTCGCGGAGTACAGCGGTACGGGCGATCTGAAGGACGGTCGCAACTGGTCCTGCAAGGGCACGGCGCCGAAAGGAAAGCGGTAGCAGCTAACGCACTGACGGCCTGCATGGACTCTGTTGCGGAGGCTGCAGCAGGCTTTCCCGGCGGTTTCGCTTTCCGCCCGTTCACCGCCGACACGGCCTACAATGTAGAGCATGCCTGGCCCGCTTCTCCCTGAATCCGAGATCCGCTCCCTCGCGCAGAAGCGCATCGAGGAGGGCCGCTTGCCCGTGGCATTGGTGAGGGACATAGACGGAGGCTACGGGCACGACCACCCGTGCAGTGTCTGCGGTCAGCACATCACCGCCCAGCAGGTCGAGTACGAGATATCCGCGGACGGTGGGCTCATGCGATTCCATCTCATGTGTTTTGCGGAATGGCAGCTTGAGTGCGCGCAGCGAATTCGGTCGAGACCGAAGTCGCGCTAGTCACTTCCCAGCTGTGGTGTGCGAGCACCCGGCTACGCAGGAACTGTCACCTTCGTCAAACAACAGAATGGCGTCCTCAGCGGCGGCATTTCTTCGAATGCAGCTGCGATATTCTTCTCGGAATCACCAGTTGCTCAGCAACGCCGCGGCGCTCTTGCCGGCGACAGGCGCAGCTCGCTCGCCAGCAGATATTGAAGTGGTTGTGTTGGTATATCGTTGAAAATAGCTTCGCGAGCTACTGTTGGTTGCGCGCGGTACTGACGTGTACTGAAGCGTGCAATTCAGACGTGTGATTGTGCGTGGAGAGGCACACGGACGTGCGGTAGGGGGAGGATGCGCTCGTTAGCCTTGTCAGCCGCCATCAAGCGGCATGCGGCGTAGAGCGCAGGGCTTCGCGAGTTTGTCGATAAGAATGGCTGTTCATATCTCGCCATCGAAATGGTCACGGGCTGTCAGCTCTCAACAGTTGCCGCGCGTGTTCGCTATATAATTCGCCGCATAGCGAGCCGTGAATTCTCGCGGCTCCCCGATGAGACCACTCCCTGTAGAGCACATGGTGAAGAGACACTCGTTGCTTCCCGTTCTGGCGTCGCTGATCGCCGCGCCGGCGGCGCACGCAGCCGATGCCGGCACTTCCTCCGTCAACGCCGCCAATGAGGTCGTCATCCAGACCTCCCGCGACAAGGGTGACTACCGCGTCGATACGCTCGACACCATTGGTCCTCTCGGCACGACCCCGATCGTCGATGCACCGTACTCGATCTCAGTTCTGCCCTCGGACCTGATCGAGAATACGCAGGCGGTGAACTTCAAAGAGGTCTCCAAGTACATGCCGCTGGTGTCCTTCCAGGAACAGCAGGGCCCGGACATCCTGCGGCCAATGACGCGCGGCTTCCAGGGCAGCAATTTCCAGAACACCAAAGTCGACGGCATGACGATCTTCATGACCGGCACCACGGCGATGGAACAGTTCGACCAGATCGAGGTGATCAGCGGCGCATCCGCTTCGCTGTACGGCCCGGCGCCGCCCTCCGGCATGTTCAACATGATCACCAAACGGCCGACGGATTACGATCTGCGGGAAGTCACCGCAACCTACGCCAGCAACAGCCTGGGCACTGCCAAGGTGGACCTGGGCGGCCGGGTGGACTCGAACGGGATCATCAGCTATCGCTTCAATGCGCTCTACGGCAGCGGCGAAGGGTTCCTCGACAAGAGCCACGAACGCCGCACGCTGGTCGATTTGGGCATCGATGTGCATCCGTGGGAGCACACGCTCCTCGAGCTGAACTACAGCGACAACACCCTCCTGACCACCGGCTTCCCCGGCTGGTTCACCTATTCTGAGAAGCTCATCCTGCCCCCGGCGCCGGATCCGCAGCGAGTCGGAATCGGCCAGCCTTATGCCGGGGTATACCTGCGCACGACCATGGGTGAGGCCCGCATCAAGCAGGACTTCGGCGCCAACTGGCATCTGGTGGCCGGCATCCTCAACGAGAACGTCGAGCGCAATATCAACACCGCGGTAAACAACCTGACCTCGAGCTCCGGCACGTACAACACCAACTTCGCGAGCGGGTTCGCGCCCCGGTTCGCGATCGTCAGCGATGTCGCATACTTGAACGGCAATTTCGACACGTGGGGCATTGGCCATGACCTGACCATCGGCTCAGCCGGTTACCGGGCGGCCTCGTACGGGGTGATCACCGCAGCGAGCTCTGCGTGCCCTGCGGCTCCGACTAACACCTGTCTGGGCTCCGCCAGCCTGGCTGCGCCGGTGATCTACCCGGAGCCGCCCCAGGGGCCACCGAAGGTGGGCTCGAGCTACATCTACGATTCCTCGGACCAGTATCAGCAGGGCTTCAATCTCAATGACACCCTGAAGCTCAGCGACGAGTGGCTGCTGCGCCTCGGTGCCAGCCAGGACTGGTTCCATACCAACAATTTCAACAACAAGAGCGTGAGGACCTCCGAATACAGTAATCACGGAATCAGTCCGACGGCCAGCGTCATCTTCAAGCCCACCGTCAGCTCGTCGGTGTATGCCACGTACGAGAGCAGCCTGCTGGCCGGCGATCTGGCTCCTGCCGGTACGGTGAATGCTGGCGTCGGCCTGCCGCCTTACCGCAGCAAGGAATACGAGGTCGGGTACAAGGCGCAGCTGGGTACGATCGACTTTACCGCCGCCCTGTTCGACATCAAGCGGCCGTTCGCCAACGTCAACCCGCTCGATAACACGTTCGAAATCAGCGGCGAGCAGGTTAACGAGGGCCTGGAGTTGTCGGCGATCGGCCAGCTCCTCGACGGGCTGACGATGTATGGCGGCATCACGCTGCTGAGCTCGAAGTTGGAGAGTACCCCGGTGCCTGCGACCAATGACCGCCTCTACGTGGGCACGCCGAAGGTCAAAGGCAACATGCTGCTCGAGTACCACGTCCCTGGCCTCGCCGGACTGGTGGCTACCTTCGACTATCAGTTCTCCGGCCCGCGACCCGCGGACGACACCAACCAGTTCAGCGTGGCAGGCTACAATCTGGTTGATGTCGGTGCCCGCTACACGCTGAAGATGTGGGGGACGCCCGTCGCCTGGCGCCTGGCTGTTCAGAACGTAGCCGACCGGCACTACTGGTCCACCATAGGACCCAGCAACATCACGGGTGCCAACACCGGAAACCTCGTGGCCCACGTCGGGGCGCCGCGCTCGCTGCAGGCCTCGGTCACCGTCAAGTTCTGAGGCTCGCGGGCTCAATCCTTTGACATGGGATCACCTCTGATCACCAGGACGGCCGCGCCAGCTCGTACTGACAGATATTCACCGTCGCCGCGACATTCAGCGACTCAATCGCGCCCGTCCCTGCAATCGTGAACGCAGTTGCGTTCATCCCGGCCAGCGCTTCGGGCGGCAAGCCGCGGGCTTCGTTGCCATAGACATAACAGTCGAAGTCGCGAAATTGCGGCGCGGTGATCGGTTGACCCTTCAGTTCGAGACTGGCGATCCGGCCGAAGCGCGCCGACAGAGTGTCGATCGGCACATCGACCTCCACCGGCACGTGGAAGATGGCGCCCACGCTTGCACGCACAGCCTTGCTGTTGTGCGGGTCCACACTGCGGGGGCCGAGCAGGCAGCGAAACTGACCAAACCAGGCGAGTGTGCGCAGGATGGTCCCGAGATTGCCCGGATCCTGAATCTCGTGCAGGTAGATGGCGCGCTCACCGGGCCGGGGTGCGGGCGCCGCCAGCAACGGCACGACCGCAGCAATGCCCTGAGGTGAGCGTGTTTCACTGAGCTGCGCCATATGGCGTGAGTTGATAACGTGTACTGGGAGCGGACTCGTCCAGTGCGCGTGCTCCTGCGTGAGATAGATTTCGCTGGCGCGCAGGCGTGGGTCGCGAGCCGCCGCTTTCTGCAGCTCGAGTACCAGATGCTCGCCCTCGACCAGGAAGCAGCCGAGCTGCTCGCGAAACTTCTTCTGATGCAGCTTCTTGAGCTCGTCGAATTTCACGACAGGCTCCGCGCGAGCGCTTCGGCCACTTTGATGCCATCGACACCTGCCGAAAGGATGCCGCCGGCATAGCCGGCACCTTCACCGCAAGGGTAGAGCCCGCGCACGTTGAGACTTTGCAGCGATTCCGCGTCACGCGTGATGCGTACGGGAGATGAGGTGCGGCTCTCAACGGCGGTGAGAACGGCATCGTCGCGATCGAAGCCGCGGATCTGTTTGCCGAAAACAGGCAATGCTTCGCGCATGGCGTCGATGGCGTAGGGCGGCAGTGCCTGCGACAGATCGCACAGCCGCACGCCCGGTGTGTAGGAAGGGATGACATCGCCGAGTTGTGAGGAGCCGACGCCGCGCAGGAAGTCACCGACCAGCTGCCCTGGTGCGCTGTAGTCACTGCCGCCCAATACATAGGCCCGCGATTCCAGCGCTTCCTGGAGCGCGACGCCGGCGAGGGGTCCGCCGGGAAAATCCGGCTCCGGATTGATGGCCACCACGATGCCGGCGTTGGCATTGCGCTCGTTGCGCGAGTACTGACTCATGCCATTGGTGACCACGCGCTCGGGCTCGGAAGTGGCGGCAACTACAGTGCCGCCAGGACACATGCAGAAGCTGTAGACCGACCGCCCGTTGCTTGCGTGATGCACGAGTTTGTAGTCGGCGGCACCCAGTTCCGGATGACCGGCGAAGCGTCCCAGGCGTGCTGCGTCGATCAGCGACTGGGGATGCTCGATGCGAAAGCCGATAGCAAAGGGTTTCGCCTCGAGATACACGCGCCGCTGCTCGAGCATGCGCAAGGTGTCACGGGAGCTATGGCCCAATGCGAGCACGACGTGACGGCTGCGCAGCGTCTCACCGCCTGCGAGCACCACGCCTTCTATCTGGCCCGCTTCTATCAGCAGGTCCGTGACCTTGCTCTCGAAGCGAACTTCACCGCCGAGCGAAATGATTTCCTCGCGCATCGTCGAGACGATACCGGTCAGGCGGAAGGTGCCGATGTGTGGCTTGCTGATGTAGAGAATTTCCGCCGGCGCGCCGGCACGCACGAACTCATGCATCACCTTGCGGCCATAGAACTTCGGGTCTTTGATCTGGCTGTAGAGCTTGCCGTCGGAAAACAGACCCGCGCCGCCCTCGCCAAACTGCACGTTGGATTCCGGCGTCAGCGTCTTTTGCCGCCAGAGCGCCCAGGTGTCGCGCGTGCGGCGCCTTACGTCGCGGCCGCGCTCCAGGACGATCGGTTTGAAGCCCATCTGCGCGAGCAACAGTGCGGCGAACAGCCCGCAAGGGCCAAAGCCGACGATCAGCGGACGTTCCTTCAGTTGTGCCGATGCCTGCGCAACCGGATGGTAGGCCGTATCCGGAGCGACGCTCAGCTGCCGATCCCTTGCCAGACGCTTCCATACGGCGGCTTCATCGCGGACCGTGACGTCGACGATACAGATGAACAGAATTCCGCTGCTTTTCTTGCGTGCGTCGTAGCTGCGCTTGAACAGATTGAAATCGATCAGGTCGGGCGCGGGGATGGCGAGACGCCTCAAGATGGCCTGACGCAGAGTCTCGCGCGTGTAGTCGAGCGGCAACGGCAACTCGGTAATACGGATCACCGATGTATTCCTGGCCGGTAAATCCGGCAGAGGGATAGTAGAATCGCGCCATTCTAGCGCGTACCTCCCTTAAGAAAATGGCCCGCACCAAGAGCAGCGCCAGCTGGCTGTCGCGACACCTCAGCGACCCCTTCGTCAAGCAGGCGCAGAAGGACGGGTATCGTTCGCGCTCGGCCTACAAGCTGGTTGAGCTGAATGAGAAGGACCAGCTGATCCGCCCCGGCATGCGCGTAATGGACCTGGGCGCCGCGCCCGGCGGCTGGTCGCAGGTGGCCGGCAAGCTCGTGGGCGAGAAAGGACGCGTGCTCGCTACCGATATCCTGCCGATGGACGCGCTGAAGAATGTCGATTTCATCCAAGGCGATTTCACCGCAGAGTCCACCGTGCAACGGGTGCTCGACTGGCTGGGCGGCGCGAAGTTCGATCTCATCATTTCCGACATTGCGCCGAACCTCTCCGGCATCGATTCGGCCGATCAGGCCCGGTCCATCCATTTTCTGGAACTGGCGCTCGATACCGTGCGCAAGACCTTGAAGCCCGGTGCGAGCTTCGCCGCCAAGATGTTTCAGGGCTCGGGGTCCGATCAGTACCTGAAAGAGCTGCGGACGCACTTCGCGAAAGTCCTCATCCGCAAGCCCGAAGCCTCGCGCAAGGAGTCGCGCGAGGTCTATCTGGTGGCGAAGGGATTCAAGGGATGAGGCCAGCCTGTCGGTGGCGAGGCTAGTTCACGCGGACGGTCGTTCCCCCGGTCTGCAGCTCGATGGCGCCGTATTCGCAGCGTCCCTCGCGACGCTTGAACATGGAATTGGCGATCAGCCAAATGCGCTCGATCCGCGTCGGCGGCGCCACGACTCGTGGGTCGTGGCCCTGGTCCCGTTCCCCTATCGTACCAACGAAACGTTGGTAGTAGGTGTGGAGCGAGCGCTCCTCATCCAGCCAACGACCCAGTAATTGGCCTCCGGTGCGTGCGACTACATGCGTTTCGCGCGCGGTCCAGGTCGGAATGGGACAGCGAAAGCCGGTGTCGACAGGCAGCTGGGAACTCCAGAAGAACGCCAGGTCCTGGCCGTTATCGAACTCGACGGCGATGCTGAGGTAGTCGTGGTTCTCCAGCGTGTTCTCCGGCAAGTCGCAGGGCAGCTTATCCATTTTCCACGACCAGAGCAGGCGCGTATCGGGGGACAAGGGTACCGAGACATCCTTGTGCAGGATGGCGGCATCCCGATGGGTGTAGCACGCGATCGAGGGGCGTTGGGCAGGGGAGGGTGGCCCCGCACCGTAGATTTCGGACTGACCCAGAAACCACAGATAGTCCCAGCCTGGCGGCGGCTTGACGGCATTCTGCAGCCGGTCGACTTCCGACTCCAGCAACGATCCCGCATCTCCCACAGCCAGGACGCGCTTCAACCCCTCCAGCGGCTGGACTGCCCAGCGCAGCACCAGCACCAGCAGGGTGCCCTGCATCTGTCGATAAGCCTCCGTGCCAACAGCCACGGCTCCCGTACGGGTGGCCCACTCACCCGGAAAATAACTGCCGAAGTACAGCCGTCCCGGCTCACTCGCCACGAACGAGTGGGACTGGCGTGTGCCGCGGAAAACACGGCCGCTCTCGCCGATGCGATACCAGAGCTGCATGTCCGGATAGAACAGCAGGTTGAGTTCCTTCGACAGGATCGCGCTCCCGGTGGCGAGCACCGTGATTTGCTCTCCGGCACGCAGGTCCAGACCCGTGTCGAACCAGGGCGGCTCGTTTGCAGGGATCGAGAAGAACGCGTGTCCGTGCAGGGTGTTGGGAGGTATCTTCTCCAGCAGTGCGGCAAGGCGGGATTGGAACTCCCCGGGGCTCAGATCGATACTCGGCTTTCTCATGGCACCCTCCCATGCGAAATGCCACCCTAGGGATGGCAACGCCGTTGCGTATTGGAAAAAAGCGGCAGTCAGCGCAAAGAGCCAGATCCCGGTCGGGCTGCCGACAGGTCCAGCAGACCGGAGAACTGAATGGTCGGGGAGACCCGGATCTGCGGATAGAGCGTCTCGGGTGTCATCCCATACAGCTCGAGAAAATCATGAATCATGTGGCTCTGGTCGTAGTAACCGACGGCCTGCGCCACGTCTGCCCAGCCTGGCAGCCGCGCTTTGCGCAGGATGGCATTGCGCAAGCGGATGACCCGCGCGACTTTCTTCGGTGTGGCGCCGATGTGATCGACGAAGCGGCGCTCCAGCGTGCGCTTGCTCAAGCCCAGACTGTGGGCCAGATCGGCAACCCGGTCATTGCCTCCGCGGGCGATGAGCTGCTCGCAGGCGCGCCTGACGAGCGGATCCTCGTTGTGCGGGTCGAAGATCGATAGCAGGTAATGCTCGACGTAGGCAACGCGCTCTTCCGCCCTCGGCATGCGCCCCAGATCGTCCTCGATCCGCTCTATGGAGTACTTCGGGAAGACATCCCGGCAATCGACCCGTTTGTCCGCGCACTCCTTCACGATACCGCGACGAAAGACGTTCAGCCCCCAGGGCGTCAGTCGCGCCGAGACTCCGGAGATCGTGCCGGTGCCGCCCAGGTCGCTGCGAAAGCTCTGAAATCCCGCCACTCCGCTGCGCGTCCGATACGTCCTGGTTCGATGTGCGGTCAGCAGCGGGTCCTGGTAGAGAAAGCACAAGTACGTCGCAGTGTCGGGAAGGATGGAGAGGTACGCGCTTGCCTCGCCCGTGAGGTTTTCGTAGTCCCAGAAGGCCTCCACGTAGTCCGCCAACAACGCAGAGGGACGGAAAACTCGCAGAGTCATGTCACGCTCCTCGCTGCCTGGACCCACTCGAGCGTCGTTGTAATGGTGCGCTCGCCGCCGGCCTGCACTGCGAAAACGCCCGGCTTCGTGCTGAAGTCCCCGCTGAACCCCACAGGGTCCGCGATGCCGTGCCAGGGCTCGATGCAAATGAAACCGGCGCCCGGTTTCGTCCAGATACCCAGATAGGGCGCATCGTAAGTCACTCGCAGCCGCGGCCCGCCATCTGCCCCATACGTGACCGAGCGACTGCGGACGGCATCGAAAATGAGGGCGTCGTCAGCAAACAGATCGTCCACGAGTGCGAGTCGCCGACCGGAGACGGGTGTCGGGTGGCGGGTGGGGGTCAGCAGTCCATCGCCGTTGAGGCGGCGCACCGGCTCGGGCTCGTCTTTCTCGAACTCGATGAAGTGTCCTTCCCGCGCGCGACCGAACGGCAGAGGCCAGCGAAGAGCAGGGTGAAACCCGAAGCTCGCCAGCAGCGCAGCTGTCCCTGGATTGCGCACGGAGGTGACGACACTGAGAACCGCACCCACGATCAGAAACCGCACGTCCAGCTCGAAGCGAAACGGGTACACCTGCAGAGCGGCCTGATCCGCTGTCAGCCTGAAGGTGGCCTCGGTGGCGCTGGCGGTCAGCAGAGTGAACGGACGTCTGCGTGCAAAACCGTGCCTGGGGAGATGGTACTCAGCCGTACCCACGCGATAGCCGCCGCCCGCCAGCTCACCGATGATCGGAAAGAGCAGCGGCGCTCGTCCGGCCCAGACGGAAGGATCGCCATCCCACAGCAGATCGCGCCCCTCACGATCCTGCAGCGTCGATAGCTGAGCACCGAGAGGATCGATCTGAGCACGCAGCTGCGGGGAGCTCAAAGATATCCACGAGCTATGCGGTTCCGGCACCTGGAGCTACCTCGATTGCCGGCACCGATCATACGCGCCTGAACTTCTCGCTGCGCTATCGCTGGCGTTGGACCCTCGAGTGCGGCTGAAGCGCAGCGCTGCGGACGCGCGAGAGCGTGAGTGGGTCTGAACCCTACCTCTGCGCCGCGGTCCAACAAGTGAAAGATCAGGCGAGATCGCCGTCCCGGCTGAGCCGGATGCTGTCACCGTTCCCGGTTACGTGTTGGTTTTCGCTGTCGCTGGAGATTTTGCAGGAGAACGAGGATGGCAAATTTGCTGCGCGCCACGTTGACTCGTCGCGGTGCACTGACTGGTATCGCAGCCGCCGGAGTGGCGCTGTTGACGGGAACCTGGACCGCACGCGCCCGTGCACAGGCTCCGGCGGGGGCAGGCGGCGCGCTCCCGCACGAGTCAGGGAACGATCCGCTCGGAAAGTCGTTGGGCTATACGGATCAGGCCACCGATGTCGACAAAGCGAAATACCCCACCTACAAGCCCGGGCAGATGTGCGACAAGTGCCGCTTCTTCAAAGGCAGCGCGGGACAGAAATATGGGCCGTGCCAGATTTTCGTCGGCAAGGACGTCAGTGCCAGCGGCTGGTGCGTGTCGTTTTCGCCAAAGTGAGGCGGAGCCGCTGTCCTGACACACGATGCCGACCCCAGGAAACAGCGGTGATACGCAAGGGCCAGGGCGGCGCGGCTCTGGCATTCCTTCCGGCAACGACCCGCGCCCGATCAGCGGGCGCTTCTACTGGGTGATGCTGGCTGTACTCATAGCTTGGAATATCTGGTCCTTCTTTCCGCGCAGCAATCCGGCGGTCAAGCTTCCCTACAGCGAATTCGTCATTCAGGTGATGGATGGCAATGTGTCACGCGTGCACATCGTCGGCGCCGCCATCACTGGCAACTTCGTCCATGCAGTCCTCTGGCCGCCGCAACCGTCCGCCGCTAAGGCGCGGGCGCCGGCGCAGCATGCGGAGCCGTCCACGGCCGCCCAGTCGCCCCAGCCGGCGGCGCACCCCAGCCAGTATTCGCAGGCCGCCCAGGAGCAGCCGCTCAAGGCGGCGCACACGCCCGAAGCAACCCAGCCGCCCAAAGCTACCCAGCCGCCCAAAGCAACGCAGCCGAGTCCACCTGCGCACCAGCAGCAACGCACGAGTTACACCGCCTTCCGCACGACCTACCCCAGCGCGGTAGGAGACTATGGACTGATGCCACTCCTGCGTTCACGCCATGTCGTCGTGGACGTCTCGATGCCGTCCGAGCCCTGGCTGGCCATCCTGGTAACCGATGGCCTTCCCGCGCTGTTGATTATCGCGCTGCTGGTGTGGATGGGCCGACAAGCCCGCCGCGCGCAGGGCGGCATGTTCGGAGGCTTCTCTCGCAACCGGGCGCGCCGCTACGCAGCCGACCGCCCGAGCGTCACTTTCGCGGACGTTGCCGGTGCCGACGAGGCCAAGCAGGACTTGACCGAGGTGGTCGACTTCCTCAGCCATCCCGCCAAGTATCTCGAGATCGGTGCGCATATTCCCAGGGGAGTGCTGTTGGTCGGGCCGCCGGGTACGGGCAAGACGCTGCTCGCGCGCGCCGTCGCGGGTGAGGCGGGCGTTCCCTTCTTCAGTATCAGCGGCTCGGAATTCGTCGAGATGTTCGTCGGTGTGGGAGCGAGTCGTGTCCGCGACCTGTTCCAGCAGGCCAAGCAGGCGCAGCCGGCGATCCTTTTCGTCGATGAGCTCGATGCCGTCGGCCGCCGGCGGGGAGCGGGACTCGGCGCGGTCAACGACGAGCGTGAGCAGACGCTCAACCAGCTGCTGGTGGAGATGGACGGCTTCGATGAACGTCAGCAGCTGATCGTGCTCGCCGCTACCAACCGGCCCGACGTGCTCGATCCTGCCCTGCAACGCCCGGGCCGCTTCGACCGCCAGGTCGTGGTACCCCTGCCGGACTGTCGCGGCCGTCTCGGGGTACTGCGGATCCATACACGCCACGTGCGGCTGGCTTCCGGCGTCGATCTCGAGCAGTTGGCCCGGACGACGACCGGGCTCTCCGGAGCTGACCTCGCCAATCTGTGCAACGAGGCCGCGCTGGGGGCGGCGCGCAATGGCCGTACACAGGTCGCGATGAAGGATTTCGAAGAAGCCTGGGACAAGATCGTTCTGGGAGCGGCGCGCAGCACCCTGCTGACACCCAACGACCGCAGAGTGATCGCGTACCATGAGGGCGGGCACGCAGTGGTCGCATGGCTGACTCCGGCGGCCGATCCGGTACGCAAGGTCACGATCGTGCCCCACGGCCGCGCTTTGGGAAGCACCGAGCAGCTGCCCCTCGAGGATCGCTACAACTTCAGTCGTGCGGACCTGTTGGCGCGACTGGATGTCATGTTGGCCGGCCGCACGTCCGAGTCTCTGGTGATCGGTGAGATCACGACCGGAGCGGAGAACGATCTGATCCAGGCAACGCGCCTGGCGCGGCGGATGATCGCGCGCTGGGGGATGGGAAGCCTCGGCCCGGTCGCCTTCGATACGCAGGAGGAGCAACCCTTCCTGGGTTATCAGATCTCGCATGGGCGCGACTACAGCGAGGCGACCACGGCGAAGATCGATCGCGAGGTGGAGCAATTGCTCGGGGAACGGCAGAAGGCTGTGTACCGGCTTCTGAACGCGGCGCGCGATCGGTTGGATGCTCTGGTAAGTCGATTGCTGGCGCAAGAGACCGTGGGCAGGGCCGAGCTGACACAGATCCTGGGTCCGCGCCCGAACGGGGCGCGTGTAATGGAGCCCGTCGAGAAGGCGGCCCGTGTGCCGATGGATCTCGCTCCTTCTTAGATCCCACCACTGTGCAGGCACCCTTGCACCTTCAGGCAAGCGCACAGGCCCTTGCTCCGTTTAGGATTGCGGCCGGGGGCCCAAGTGCCCCGCCGTCCCCCCAGGCGGCGGTCCGTGGCCGGCCCCACCGTCACGGAGATGCCGGGGCGGCTCGATCATGAAATCACAACGAGACAGGGGTATCCATGACCGTTCCTTCCAGAGCAGTGACGCTGGCGAGCCTCCTGGTCGGCCTGGCGTTCTGCAGCAGCAGCTTCGCGAGAGATGACGCGGCCCGTATCGCGGCGCTGCAGGCACGCCTCAAGGGATTGGACGCCGAGACGAGCTACGTCGAAGCGATCACACAGATCCAGCGGCTCGGCCGCGCCTTCGGTTACTACACCGACAAGGGCTACTTCGGCGAAGCGGCGGACCTGTTCACGGACGATGGCACGTTCCAGTGGGGCATGGACGGCATCTACAAAGGCAAGGCCCGCATCCGCGAGCTGCTCACTCGCCACGGCGGCGGCAGCATGAAAGACGGCCCTGGGCTGCCCTTCGGCCGTCTCAACCTGCGCATGCAATTGCAGCCGATGGTAACCGTCGCCTCCGATGGCAAGCACGCGCACGCCCGCTGGCGCGAGTGGGGGCTGCTGGGTGAGTACAAGCAGTCAGCCAGCTGGGCCGATGCCATCATGGAGGACGATTACCTCAAGGAGGATGGTGTCTGGAAGATCGCCGCCCGTCGCTATTACCTGAACTTCGTGGCGCCGTATCAAGGCGGCTGGGCTGCACTGAAACCGATCACCGGCGATGCAACATCGCCCATCGCGAAGATTTTCCCGCCGGACGCACCTGTGCCCACACCGTACGCACGCTTCCCGGCTGTGTTCATCCCGCCCTATCACTGGGCCAGCGGGCATCTCGATCTGCGGGCGATCGAGAGCCGGCCGCCTTTCGTACCGCCGAAGCGCCCCGATGACGCCATCGGCAAGCTGGAAGCGCTCGCGGATGCAAAGGAGCTGCAGCTGGCGCGCCAGGAGTCGGTTCGCGCCCTCGAGAACCTGCAGGCCATGTACGGCTACTACATCGACAAGGGGCAGTGGGGGAAAGCCGCCTCACTGTTCAGCAGCAAAGGCACCTATGAGTTCGGCCAGAGCGGCGTATACGTCGGTAACGCGCACATCGAGCGTGCCCTGTCCCTGATGGGACCTGCGGGCCTCGAAGAGGGCCAGCTCAACAATTACGTGATGGTGCAGCAGGTCATTCATGTCTCGGACGACAACCGCACGGCCAAGGCACGCTGGCGCAGCGACGTCCAGCTGTCGCGCGGCGGCAAGGGCCGTTGGGGCGGCGGCATCTACGAGAACGAGTACGTCAACGACCACGGCACCTGGAAGTTCAGCAAGTTTCACTACTACGTGACCTTCTGGGGCGACTACGACGAGGGCTGGGTCAAGCAGCCCTTCCCGATGGATCCCCCCAGCACCACCGATTCGCCCGACCGGCCCCCGACGGTGGTGTACCAGTCCTTCCCGAAGCTGAACATCGTGCCGTTTCACTACGACAACCCGGTCACCGGCAAGCCACTGGGAGCAGATGCGCCATGATCACCTCCACGAACAAGTCTGCCGGCCTCCTGCTCTGCTGTCTGCTCACGGGCATGTCTGGAGCACTGTGCGTGCCGGCTGCACACGCTGCCTCGGGCGCTGCGGACCTGCAGTCCCTGGAGAGGGAGCTGAATGCGGTCGGCGAGCGTATTCAGCGCCTACAGGACCTGAACGAAGTGACGATCCTGCAGCACACCTACGGCTACTTCGTCGACAAGGCGCAGTGGCGTTCGCTGGCCGATATGTGGACCCAGAACGGAACGCTGGAGATCGGCGGACGCGGCGTATTCCTGGGCAAGGACCGAGTGTTCGAGTACATGCGCGTCGGCCTGGGTCCCATCGGCCCGCACGATGGCCAGCTCATCGATCATCAGCAGTTCCAGTGCCTGCCCTCTGTCGCTGCCGACGGCCTGCATGCCGCGATCCGCTGCATCGCCTTCGTCATGAGCTCCGGCGGCTGGGGCCACAACTACTACGAAGACCGCTTCGTGAAGGAAAACGGCATCTGGAAATTCCAGAAGCTGCACGGCCCGTTCAACATGTACGCCGGTTACAAGATCGGGTGGCTGGACAACACCGTCCTCAACACCTATCCGGAGAAGTTCCCGCCCCCGCCGGATCTGCCGCCGAGCGTCATTTATCTGACCTATCCCAACTACTACATCGAGCCCTACGACTATCCGAATCCGGTCACGGGCAAGCCGATGCCACCGCCGAGCCCGCGGGCGGGCGGGGTAGCTTTTGGCCGATAGAGTCAGGGTTTGTGTCGCAGCGCGGCGGCCGCCCAGCCGCCGCGCCGCGACGACCCTC
>CAZLYG010000042.1:0-3650 GCA_964563075.1 uncultured Steroidobacteraceae bacterium
TGCTGCGCGTGCACGATGTCGGCCCCTGCGTCGATCGCGTCATGGAACAGCGGAGGCAGAAACTCCGCGGCCGATGCTGTCGACCCAGAGGTCGCCACCTCGTGCGCGTGGATGGAGAATGCCACCAGGTCATTGGCGCGCTTCGCATCGCTGATGGACTTGAGCACGGCCGCCCGATCTTCTTTGTCGACGAGATACGTGAGCCCGCGATCCGAACCGGCCTTGAAGGTCGCACCGCCGACGGTTGTCGAGCCGGGCTCATCAGTCACCCCATAGTTGGGCCGCCACCAGGCTCTACTGAGCCGGCGCATCAGGACCATCTGATCCTCGGTCAGCGCGACCACCGGACGGACCCGCAGCACACTGACGCCGGGCCGCGGCGGGAGAGCGCCGTCGGCGTCAGCTGCTTCAGTGGCGGGGTTGAACGTCGAGGCCGTCGCGATCAGCCCCACCGTTCCACGCGGGGTATACACAACCCCGGCACGCCGAGCATCGCCCATGCTGGCGCCCGCTCCGGCTTCAACGATTCCGGCGGCTTGAACGTTGGCCAGCGTCGCGAGCAGCCCTTGCGGACCCCAATCGCCCGCGTGATTGTTGGCCATCGACACCAGCTTGATGCCCATCGCCCTGAAGTCGCGCTCGAGGGCGGTCGAGAAGCGCGGATAGCCGCCGCCGTTCTGGGCGGCCTGCGTGGTACCTGCGGGCCCGGGCAGGTCGAAGGCCGATGATTCATGATTTGCAAACCCGACATCCGCGTCCTGGATGAGCTTCACCATCTTGTTGATGTCAGGATCGCCCAGCTGCGTGAGCGGATTGTAGGGACCGAGCAGATCGCCCCCTGCGGCGAAAGTGAATCCGTCCGCTACTCTGCCGCGACTGAGATCGGTCACGTCGGTGCGGTAAATCGGAGCGCGTATCCCTCCCACTCCATGGCCATCGGAGAGTGCAGGACGCGAGTCCTGTGCCTGCGCGCCCGCAGCAATGAGCAGCACACTCGCCGCGGCGAGCAGACAGCATGCTCCGCGCGAGCGACCCGTGTGGCGCCGAGTGAAGGTCACACGCGAATTCATTTTCATTGCCCCCCTCTGCTTATACGACAATGACGATAGGCAAGAACACCGACATCTTCAATCGCGCCGCACCGATATCGTATATCGCTGCGAGCGATTGGCTCACATCAACATCGCGGCGATACGCGCGATGGACCAATACGCCGCGACACTGCCAATGACATAAAGAGCGGGCTTGCGAGCGGCGCCGAGTTGCGGCTGGCGCGCAAGGGCACGATAGATCGCAAACGCAATCGCCACGACAAGCAACTGGCCGAGCTCCACGCCGACGTTGAACGTCAGCAGGGCGACCGCGAGATGCTTCTGCGGCAACCCGATCTCCTTCAGTGCGCCGGCGAATCCGAGTCCGTGCACCAGCCCGAACAGGAAAGCCACGAGCGCGGGCCAGCGCTTCGAGAGCGTCGTCCCTGTGTGCAGCGCCTCGCCCGCGACGAGCATGATCGACAATGCGATGGTCGCTTCCACGGGCGGGGACCGCAGCGTGAGCAGCCCGAGCGCGCTGATCGCGAGCGTCAAGCTATGCGCCGCCGTGAACGCTGTGATCGTCAGCAGCAGCCGTCTGTTGAAGCCGACGAGAAACAGCAGCGCCAGCACGAACGCGAGATGGTCATATCCGGTGAGGATGTGCTCGACGCCCAACGCCGTATAAGCGCGCGCGAGCTCGCCCATCCCCCGCCGGTCGTCCGCCGAGCCGAACAGCTGCACTTGCGGCTGCGCGGATGTGAGCGCATAGACACGAGTCTCCCCGTCCAGCCAGTACACCTTCACCATGGCGGCGGAGAACGACTTGCCGATGCCTTCGACTGCCAGCGTGCCGCGCAGGCCGTCCTGACCACAATGCACGACGGTTGCGTCCGCGTGGCAGACATTCGGCCAGTGCAGCGACAGCTCCTCTGCCACCGGCCGCTCGTTCGCGACCCACGACCACAGGAACTCGCCCTTCGCGCTCTCGCGGAGCTCGAGCTCGGCCATTGTTATTTCGTGGGCCGGCAGGTGCGCTGGCCAGCATGCCAGCAGCGTCAGGAACAGCAGCCAGAAGCGGCCTCTCATTGCGAGGCACTCGCAACCACACTGCTCGCGGCGGCCCTGGGGTCGCCGCCGGTCACTTTGACGGTATACCTCTTCTCCATTGCGAGCACGGCCGCCTCACGCTTCTCAGCCATCCTCGCGTCGATCCAGTCCTGCAGCACGGCGCCACCGATTTTGTCGAAGTCCGCCGGTATGGCTGGAGTTACCGAGTCGACGCGGACCACTTGCCTTCCGGTTTTGCTCTTCAGAACGCGCCACTCATTCTTCGGGGAGGCTTCGAGAGAGGCGACGAACTCCTCGCCATAGGCCTGCACGAGGCTGTCACGCGATTGATCCTTGAGCACACGCGTTCCAACCTGGCTATTAGACGCGCCGCCGTTCAGGCGGGCGACGAGCACACGTGCCGCCTCTTCCGAGGCGTCGCTGGTGAGAGCGGCCTCCTCGAAGCTGTACGCCGCAGGCTCGTCGTACTTCGCGCGATTCTTCTCAAACCAGTCGCGCAGGGTCCTCTCGTCGAAGGTGGGCGTCCCCAAACCCTGCTCGATCATGTCGCGCACCTTGAAGATCACACGGGCACGAATGGCCGGGTCGCCTTTGTCGAGCTGCATGGCGATCCCTTCGCGATAGAGCACTTCGCTGTCCAGCCACTTCCGCTGCAACGAGCGCAGTTCTTCGGCATTTGGATCGCGGCCGTGTGCCTGCCTGAAAGCCTCACGCGCAGGCAGATCGACGCTTGCGTCCACAGTGATCGTGTGCGGGTCGTCAGTGTGGCCCGCGATGATGTGATCCACCGCGAACAGCAGGGCTCCAAGGGCTATGAAATGCAGCAGCGGCTCACGCATCCAGCCGCGCAAGCGCGAGTGTCGGCCCGCCGCAGAGGAAACGTCTGTGCCGGATGCAGGTGGAATATTCGACATGGGCCTGCCTCGAGGCCTCAACCGCTACGGGCCTCGCCTGAGGATTCGCATCGAGGACTAATAACCCCGCTTGAGATCGAAGACCGAATACATCTTGTCGCCGGTAGCAAACCGCCTCATGTTCTCACGGACCACCAGCCAGCGGCCCTCGCGCGTCGCATCGCTGCCACGTGCATTAGTCTTTCCGCCCGAGGTGCTGCTGACGGGTCCCATCCCCGTACCGGTCCCGGTCACCGCCCCCGCGCCGGTTCCCGCCCACGGTGCGAGAATCAGGTTCGGCGCGCTCCACAGGGGATGGTCTTTCGGCAGCGGCGCCGAGGTCGCCCAGTTGAGCGCCGCGCTGCCGATGGTCCCGTTCTTCAGGGCCGCAGCAAGATCATCGGCCACAGTGATCTCGGCGCGTGTCCAGTCGACATACATCGCATCCTTCTTCATTCGCGCAAACATGGCGGCGTTGAACAGACCGCGCGTCGCGGGAGTCAGCGGCGCACACACGACCACGACGTCCGCCTGGCTGACCAGTTTCGGGGTTTCATCGGCCAGGCCGACGTAGCTCACGAAGTCCGGACCCTCGCGGCTGGAATTGCGTGTCGCGATGACTTTCATGCCCAACGCGTGCGCGATGCGTGCGATC
>CAZLYG010000042.1:3660-6799 GCA_964563075.1 uncultured Steroidobacteraceae bacterium
GGCGCCGCCCAGGCCCACGATCAACAGGGTGGCGCCCTGTAGCTGCTTGGAATGGCGCCCCTGCCCGGAGTTGTTGAGCTCGCCGCGCAGCTGGTTGCGCACACCTACGTCGATGGAGCGGGCAAGCGCAAACACGTAGCCCATCGCCTCCTCGGCCATCATGGTGTTCTTCACCTTCTGGCCATCCGTCAGCAGGATGTCGCCGTGGGCAATGCCAGGCACGGCCAGGCATTGATCAGCACCCCCGCTGGCGACATGCACCCACTTCGCCCGCGGCGCCTTCGCAAACGTTTTGGGACTGCACCCGAAGTACACCAGCGCATCGGCATCAGCGAGTTGCGGGCCGGCGTCGGCCTCGTTTCGCACACCGACCACCCTCACCCCTTTGGGCATGGCTTCCTGCAACCAAGCGGTGCGCCCGGGCTCGTCGATCTCCACGACGAACTTGTGCGGGGGTACCCAGTTACGCATCGTCTCGCGCACTGGAAGGCTGCTTTCCTGCAGCCCGAACTCTTTGAGCGCGGCAGCCAGATCAATGCTGGCCCCGGCCTCCTGCGAGGCGGCTCCGACCCCCGCGGATCCGGCGGTGAGGGCCAGAAAAACGGCCATGACAGCAGCGCGGCGGTACCCCATCGGTGACTCCTCAGATAGTCGTGAACGAGGTGTGCTCAGGTACCGCCAGGTGCAGCCGGTCAGCGCCGTCGTCGGCCGGTGAGGCTAGAGCGGATGATCCGGCATCGAAATCGAGCGCCACATGTGCGCCACCGGTGTGTTGTCGTAGCCGAGCCCTTCCTTCGGCTGCTTGAAATGACGGCCGATGATGTCCGTGAATTGGTCGAGCGTCGGGTGAACATGCGGATCGAAGGCGTAGAGATCGTTCACCGTTACCATGCGCGACTGGAAGTACCACTTGTGCTTCTTTGCCGTCTGGTAGGCCTGCTCGATGTACGGCTCCGGCTTGTAGTCGACGCCGAACATGCGCTTGTAGAGATCCGGATATTCGTAGCCGTGCTCCTTGTCTTCGTAGAAACGCAGCGCCTGGTGGTAGCGAATGGCGAAGGTGACTTGCGGGGAGACATACGGCTCGTACATCTGCGCGCCCCAGTAACCGTGATCGACCTTGATCAACTCCTGCACGGTATCGTGAAGCAGGCAGGCGAGGATGATCTCCTCCGACATGCCCGTCTTCATCGCCCGGTTCGCGCTCTGCAGGCAGTGGTTGGCGGTCGCCGTAAATCGCAGGTTGAAGTAGTCGATGAGCGTCGGCCGCGGCGGTAACGGCGGCAGGCGCTTCACGTTGCCTTGCCGGGCGGTGAACAGGTTGCCGACGCCCTTGCGCCTGGGGCTCGTCTCGATCTCCGCCTCGACCTCCGCGACCGTCGGGAATGGCTTCTTGTCGTCAGCCATCGAGGCCGGCATCGAGGCCGGCGAGGACCCCACCGACGCGGCCGGACCCGCGGCGGCGAGCATCATGTAATGTTCCAGCGCATCCGCGCGGGCCTCGTGGGTCATGGCCGCGACCGCCGCTACGCCGCCGAGCTTTGCGAAGAGATCCCGCCGATCGAGCTTCATGTCACTTCCCCCTCATCTGCGGTCATTACGCCGCATTCGATAACGGTAGGCAAAAACACAGGACTCTTCAATCGCACCACATCGATATCGCCTATCGCTGGGAACGATTCGTCGCCGACCACTGTGCGGTACAACGTCCCTTCAGAACGGCAGCCCCACGTAGTTCTCCGCCAGCGAGGCAAGCGCGTGCTGTGAGGAGAACAGATACGCCAGCTCGATTTCCGGCAACCGCTGCTCGTAAGCGCTCGCGTCCGGAAATCGATGCAACATGGTGGTCATCCACCAGGAGAAGCGCTGCCCTTTCCACACGCGTGCCAGCGCGCGGTCTGAATAACCTTCGAGCCCGCGGTCATCACTCTTCTGGTAGTGATCCACCAGTGCATGGTAAAGGTAGTACACGTCCGACCCTGCGGTATTGAGTCCACGCGCGCCCGTCGGCGGCACGATGTGGGCCGCGTCACCTGCGAGAAACAGCCTTCCATAGCGCATCGGCTCAGCGACGAACGAACGCAGCGGCGCGATGCTCTTTTCGATGGACGGGCCCGTGATCAGCGCGGCAGCCACCTCCGGCGGCACGCGCTTCTTCAGCTCGTCGAAGAAGCGCTCGTCTGACCAGTCTTCGACCGAATCGGTCAGCGGCACCTGTACGTAGTAGCGGCTGAGAGTCGCCGAGCGCAAGGAGCACAGAGCGAAGCCGCGCTCATGTGACGCATAGATGAGCTCCGGTGATACCGGCGGCGTGTGCGTCAGCACGCCCAGCCAGCCGAACGGAAAAATGCGCTCGAACGTGCGCAGGCGCTCTTTCGGTATCGATTGGCGGCTGACGCCGTGGGACCCGTCGCAGCCGACGACGTAGTCGCAATCCACGCGGGCGCTCTTTCCACCCTGCTTGTACGTCAGGTACGGGTGCGTGGTTTCCAGATCGTGCGGGCTCACCTCGTCGGCGTTGTGGATGACGATCCCGCCGAGCCGATCCCGTGCCTCGTACAGATCGCGTGTGAGCTCGGTCTGACCGTATACGAGCACGCTCTTGCCGCCCGTCAGGGTCTTGAGATCGACCCGCTGCTTCATCCCGCTGTGGGCGATGAAGAACCCCTCGTGGACCTGCCCCTCCCGGTCCATGCGCTCGCCGACCTGCGCCTGACGCAGCAGCGAGGCGAAGCCCTCCTCCAGCACGCCGGCCCGGATGCGGCCGAGCACATAATCGCGGCTGCGCCTCTCGAGAACCACATTGTCGATGCCCCGCAGATGGAGCAACTGCGACAGCAGCAATCCCGCAGGCCCCCCACCGATGATTCCAACCTGAGTCCGCATCTTCTCTTTCACCCAACACCCTCAGATAGCGAAATTGTTATTGGCGATTTCCCTTACAGAGACGTGAGCATACGCCGTTTTCACACCGACCTTGACTGACCAGCGTGCGGACGCCAGATGCGGACAGGGGGGCCGCCCTTATCCCATGTGCGGTCAAGCTTGCGTGAAGTGCCCCGTGCGCTGTTGCGAGGCGTGACGGTAGGTAAGAACGGCGCTATCTTCAATCGCGGCAAGCAGATATCAGATATCGCTG
>CAZLYG010000042.1:6809-11178 GCA_964563075.1 uncultured Steroidobacteraceae bacterium
GATCCTTCGATCTCAATCTGGTGCCGGTGCTCATCAAGATTTATGAGCACGGGAGCGTCAGTACAGCGGCCGCTGAGCTCGGCATGAGCCAGTCGGCGGTCAGCGGGTCGCTCGCAAAGCTGCGGCAGCTCTACGGCGATCCGCTCTTTCACCGCGTCGGCCACGGCATGCGGCCGACAGCGCGCATGCACGCGCTCATCAATCCGCTCCGCGAGTCGTTGTCGCGCGTGGAAGGTACGCTGAGCACGGAGCAGGTGTTCAACCCCGCGACCACCTCGCTCACGTTCACTTTCGCGATGAGCGATCTGGGCGAGATGGTGTTCATGCCCAAGATCCTGCGCCACATTCGCAGCCTCGCCCCCGGAGCTTCCGTACGCTCGGTGGCCGCCAGTGCGGCTCAGATCGAGCGCGGCCTGGAGACCGGAGAAATCGACCTCGCCGTGGGCTATTTCCCCGATCTGCGCGACAAAGCGTTCATGGAAAAGCATCTGTTTTTCCATCATTTCGTCTGTCTGCTGCGGGCCAACCATCCCATCACCGCGACTACGCTGTCGCTGGCGCAGTTCCTGAGCGTCGAGCACGCCGTGGTGTCCGGTGCGGGCCGAACCTACGAGATCTTCGAGCGTTATCTCAAATCAAAGAAGATTCAACGCCGCGTCGCGCTGGAAACACCGCACTTCATGAGCATTCCCTTCGTGATCTCGCAGTCCGACCTGATTGTAACCGTGCCGCACGCAGTCGGGATGTTCGGGAAGAGCCTGCAGATGAACATCCGCATTGCGCAGCCCCCGATGCGCACGCCGGGTATCGACCTGAAGATGCACTGGCACCGCAACTTCCAGCGCGACCCGAAGAGTCGCTGGCTGAGGGAAGTCGTCGCGAGCCTGTTCACCGACGAGCTGGACGAATGGCGCATGTGACTTCAGAGGCCGGCGCTTGGGTACACTCGCCCTGTGCATTCGCCGAAGCCGATTGAGACGTAGCCCTCCCGCACCGCGCGCCCCCGGATCGTGAGCTCGTCGCCGTCCTCCAGCCAGAGCCGCTTGTAGCCGCCGGGAAGCTCGAGAGGCTTCGTGCCGCGCTGGTTGATCTCGGCAAGGCAGGCGCGTCCTTCGGGCTCCGGCCCCGATACCGTGCCGCTCGCAATGAGATCTCCGGCCTGCGCGTTGCATCCGTTGCTGGTCTGGTGCGCAAGCATCTGCGCAAAGGTCCAATACAGATGCCGCAGGTTCGTGGCGACGATGCGCGCAGCGGGCAGCCCGGCTGCCCGCATGCCTGCGGTCTGCAGATGCGCCGTCAGCTCGATGCGCATGCCGCCCGCTTGCGAATCATCGCAGCTGTCGAGATGCGCCGGTACCGGGGGCTCGGTGTTGCGTCTTTGCGGCCGGGCACTGCGAAAAGGGGCCAGCGCCTCCTGAGTCACGACCCACGGCGAGATCGTCGTGATGAAGCTTTTCCCCAGAAAGGGCCCGAGGCCGCCCATCTCGAGCGTTTGAATGCCGCGGGCCGACCAGTCGTTCAAGAGGCAGTAGCCGAACAGACGATCCGCCGCCTGATCCACGGACAGCGGCACTCCCAGCTCGTTGCCCTGACCGATGAATGCGGCGAATTCGAGCTCGAAATCCAGGCGTGGTTCGGGCCCGAACTGCACATCCGCAGAAGTCGCGTCCGCACCACTGGATTGGCCCTGGGGACGGGTGACTGGAAACCCGCTCGGCCGAATGGAAGAAGTTCTGCCGTGATAGCCGATTGGAAACTGGAAGAAAATCCGCGCCGGCTCGCCATTGCGCATGCCGGCCATGTGGGTGTAGGAGCACGAGAAGTCCGTGTAGCCGCCGACTCTGGCGGGCAAGCACATCTGTACCGAGTCGCGCGCTACGAGAAGCTGCGATGCTCGACTGCGCAGACGGTCCCCGCCCTGCCCCTCGGCACACAGTAGGTTTGCCATCTGCGACCGCAGTGCCGAGACATTCGCTCCAGGCTGCTCCATCAGCGCATTGAGCGTCGGGGCCGATGCGGCGAGAGCCGCGGTCGCAGCCAGGCCAGTGAACATGCCCGCCTCGCGTGCCGCACCCAGATCCAGAATCTGATCACCGATGGCGACTCCGCAGCGAGGAGCATCGGACCCCTCCCGGCAGAACACACCGAAAGGCAGATTCTGCAGCGGGAAGTCAGCAGCAGGGTCATTCGCCGATTCCACCCAGCTGCGACGGCGCGGGTCGTGAGTATCGTTGAGCTCTGCCACAGGTCACTCCTGGGGACGAACACCGTGTTGCACGGGCAGACGAACGCGGCTAGCGCTTGCGAATTCCGTCGATGACATAGTCCCGCAAAAACCGCGCGTACTGCTGGTTGATCTCCGCGGCGTTGAAACCTGCGCCGAAGGCAACCTCGAGGATCGGCCTGCCGGTCACAAAGAACTCACACATGCCGATGAGGGAGAGATAGAGAAACACCCCCTCATGGGGCCGAGCTGCACCTCGGCGCGCCGCCGCCGCGGCCATATCGCGAAAGCTCTGCACGCCCTGGGCGGTGAAGGTCCGAAAGAAAGCCTGAGCCTCGGCCTTGGTCGAATTGACCACCTCATCGATCATGAGGCGATGAAAATGCGGGTGCTCGATCTGAAACTCGAGCAACGCCACCGCCATCTCCCGGATGCGCGTCTCAGGCTCGCCCGCCAGGCGTTTCTCCACCGCATCGAGCCGCCCCCGCAACACTCCGAATAAATGCCGCGCCGCGGCCAACAGCAGTCCTGAGCGGTCGGCGAAGTAATAACGAATGAGAGAACGGTCCACTCCCGCATATCGCGCCAACCTGAGGATCGAGAGCTCGCGAGGAGCCACTTCCCGCAGCAGTTCGCAAGCTTTGAGAACGATGGCATCTGCGCCTACGCTCAGGCCGGAAGCGGCCGGTCGGCCTGGAGAGCGGCGGCGCCGTGGAGAGCGAATCCTCGGCAGGGCAGCGGGTTTCGTGGCGGTCCTGAATACCATGGTCGAGAGCCTCAGATCGGTTGCGCAATGGCTTGGGCAATGGCCGCAGTGACGGCCTGATGCTCACTCAGAGGTGCGTGCGCCATCTCGAGCTCACCAAGCTTCGCTGACCCTTCCACGACCGCCCGACAGCGCCCGAAGCGACGCTGCACGAAACGCTCCAGCGCCCCCTGGAGCGATGACTCCCGGGTCAATTCCTCTTCCAGCACGATGGCATCCTCGACCGCGAGGCCGCAACCATAGGCAGCGTGCGGCGTCGTCGCGTGTGCAGCGTCCCCGATCAGGACGACGCGACCCGTGAACCACGGAGCCGGGAGCAGAAGCGTCTCGAGCGGACGATAGTTGACGCGGCAATGGTCGCTCAATCGCGCGCGCAGAGTCGGCCAGATCCCGCCAAATGGACCCAGCCGCTCCTTCAATAACGGCACCCACTGCTCCTCGGGCATGCGCGGATTGCCCGGCACATGCTCCAGCAGGAACATGTACATCTCCTCGGCAGAGACCGGGTTGAGTCCCGCCTTGTGGTGAGAGTCCATGTACATTTGAGCCCGGTCGAAGTCCGGCGCCCGATCGAACACGGCGCGCCAGCACCCCTGACCGGTAAATCGGGGCTGCGGAGCAGTCGGAAATACGAGTCTGCGCACGTGCGAGTGCAAGCCGTCAGCGCCCACCACGAGATCGTATGTACGTTCCTCCCCGTCCGTGGATCGCACCGACACACACGAGGCCTGATCCTCCAGCGACGCAAGGCCCACACCGAGTCTGACTGCGGCCCCGCTGCTCTGCACGGCCTCGGCCAGGATCTGGTGCAGTACGGGGCGCAGAATCCCGCCGCCGCCAGGTACGCCATCGGGATCCGGAGGCGGGGCGACCCGGTGCAGAAGCCTGCCGCTCACGTCAAGAAGATCCAGCCCCGAGTGCAGGTGGCCGCGGGCGCGGAGCTGCTCGAGCACACCGATGCGCTGAAATGCTCTCAAGCTCGCGCCGTTCAATGACAGCCCAGCGCCGATCGGCCGCCACTGCGGGTCCCGCTCGATGAGGTCCACGGCGATGCCCGCCCGCCGCAAGCAAATCGCCAGCGACATTCCGCTCGGGCCGCCACCGACAATCAGAACCTTCTCGAGGCTACTCATATTTCAATTCTCATGATAGCGTAATTACGGTGACCTCCCTGCGCAAGTGGCCATTCACTCGCGGTCTCCATGACCTCGGTAACGGCTGCTTTGCGTATCTGCAACCGGATGGCACGTGGGGCTGGAGTAACGCAGGTCTGGTGGAGAGTCGCGGCGAGACGCTGCTCATCGACACTCTCATGGGCCTGGACATCACGCGGACCATGCTCAACGAGATGCGGCGCGTGATTTCCTCCGCCGCGCACA
>CAZLYG010000042.1:11188-17638 GCA_964563075.1 uncultured Steroidobacteraceae bacterium
CGTCAACACGCACGCCAATCCGGACCACGTGCTCGGCAATGAGCTGGTGCCGGATGCGGAGATCATCTCCGGCAAGCTCGCCGCCGAGGAGATCGCCAGAATGAACCCGGCTGCCTTCCTGCGGATGGCAGAGGATTGGCAACGGCTGGGGGATGGCGGGGAGTTCTTCCACGAGACGATGGGCAAGCGCTTCGATTTCTCCGGTGTGACCATCCGCGCACCGACACGAACATTCGAGCGCGAGATGTCTCTGCAGATCGGCGACAAGGCCGTCCGACTGATCGACCTCGGCCCGGCGCATACGAGCTCCGACACGATCGTGTTTATTCCGGGAGACCGGACGGTCTTCACCGGTGACATCCTCTTCAGCGCTGCCAGTCCCATCATGTGGGCCGGCCCTCTGCAGAACTGGCTCGACGCGTGCGATTACCTCCTGGGCCTCGAAGTCGACACCATTGTTCCGGGGCACGGCCCGATTGCCGACAAATCCGCTGTACGTGCCCAGAGAAGATATTTCGAGCATCTGCGCGAGCAAACGCGGCAACGCTATGAGGCGGGAATGGGTTGGGAGGAAGCGGCGGCCGATATCCCGCTGGGGGACTTTACCGACTGGCCCGATGCCGAGCGAATCGTGGCGAACGTCTACGCACTCTACAGGGAGCTCGGAGCCACCCTGGCGGAGGGATCCGCTGCGCAGCTGTTTGGGGCAATGGGTCGGTGGCGCAAGCGCGTTGCGAACCGAAGAGCGAGCTCCGCATAGACGCTCAGACTCGGAAATCACGGAGGGCGGCGGATGACGCAAATCATGACCTGCACGCCGGTGCAGGACCCCACAGACTCCAAGCCGTTGCGCATCAAGCACCACGGCACGACCCAGGTCATCGACATTCATGCACACCTGAGCACGCCGGCGGCCGATGCGATCTTGCAGGCGCATGCTCCGCGAACGGCGGGCATCGGATTCAGCTCCCCGCAGAGCGATGCCGTCAACCGCGAGCTGTTTGCGCGAATCGGGCCAAAACTGGTCTCCATCGACGAGCGCATCGCGGAGATGGATGCCATGGGCATCGACATGCAGGCGATCTCACCGCTCCCCGGGCAGGCCGTCTATGCCGTGCCACCGGAGGTGGGGGCAGAGGCCGCGCGCGTCACAAACGACGGCATCGCGAGTGCGGTCGCGCGCCATCCCGACCGCTTTATCGGCATGGGCATCGTGCCGCTGCAAACGACGGATCTGGCCATTGCCGAAATGAAGCGCTGTGTGCGCGATCTCGGACTGCGGGGTATCGAGATCTCCTCTCATGTCAACGGCCAGGAGCTCTCCGAGGCGAGGTTCCATGCGTTCTTCGCCGCCGCCGCGGAGATGGGCGTGCTGCTGTTTCTGCATCCGCTCGGCTTTACTCACGGCGAGCGGCTGCGACAGCACTACCTGAACAACCTGCTCGGCAATCCCATCGACTCGACCATTGCGATCACCCACCTGATTTTCGAGGGTGTTCTGGAGCGGCTACCGGGTCTGAAGCTGTGTATCGCTCACGGTGGCGGCTACGCCTCCACCTACTGGGGTCGCCTGGACCATGCCTGGCGCTCTCGTCCGGATTGCCGGCTGCACATCTCCATGCCGCCGAGCCACTATCTTCGCCGGCTCTACTTCGACACTCTGGTCTTTGACCCCGAGCAGCTGCAGTTCCTGCTGCGTACCTATGGAGCGGATCATTTGTGTCTGGGGACGGATTATCCCTTCGACATGTCCGAGCCTGATCCCCTGGGGTTTCACTCCTCGCTCTCCGAGGTCGATCGGGCCAAGGTCCTCGGTGGCACTGCGGCAAGGCTTTTGCAGGTCACTCCTCTGCGCGATCCGCGGGCGGCCGACAATTCCCCGTCCTCGAGTGGCGCCAGGGAGCTGCCCACATGAGCTCGCCGCCTGAGCCGCTGTTCCGTCTGGGCTCATTCTCGAGCGACGGAGGGCTGCCCTTTCCCGGGCTCGTGGTGGGCAACCAGGTCCACGCACTCCACGGCTTGAGGTCATTGGAGCGCAAGCTGGGACTGCTCGTGCACCCGGCTGCATCCATGCTCAACGTGTTGGAGCGCTGGCGGGAGAACCTGGGGGCCCTTCGGGCGATCGCGGAAGCGTTGACATCACGACCTTCAGCGACGGGGGTGCCCATGGAGACACTCCACGCGCATCCGCCCGTGGTTCCCCGTCAGATTTTTCAGGCAGGGGCGAACTACCACAAGCACGTTGTAGACCTGATCGTCGACGGTGCGCTGGCACGCGATCCCTCCACAAACGTGGAACGAGTCCGTGCGGATGCTGCGGAAATGATGCGCAAACGCGCGACACAGGGAAGGCCCTACATTTTCATGGGACTGCTGTCCAGCCTGACCGGCCCGCACGACCCGATCGTGATCCCGTACGATGTGCGTCAGGCAGACTGGGAGCTCGAGCTGGCCGCCGTCATCGGCATGCCCGCCCGACGAGTCCGGGCCGACGAAGCGCTCAAGTACGTCGCCGGCTACACCCTGGCCAACGACATCACCGCACGGGAGCGTGTCGCCCGACCCGATGCGCCGCAGATGGGCATGGACTGGATGGCCAGCAAGGGCTCACCGACCTTCCTCCCCCTCGGTCCCCTGCTCACCCCGGCCGAGTTCGTTGCAGACCCTCAGAAGCTGAGAATCACGCTGCAACTCAATGGCGAGGTGATGCAGGACGAGTCGACGGCCGACATGATCTTCCCGGTATCCCGGATCATCGAGTTCATCTCGGAGTACGTGCAGCTGTTGCCGGGAGATGTGATTCTCACAGGATCACCCTCGGGTAACGGCACTCACTACAACCGGTTCCTCCAGCCCGGGGACGTGCTCGAGGGTGAGGTGAGCGGGCTCGGGCGCCTCCGCAATGTCTGCGTCGCAGAACCTCGAGGGTGAGGCGCACACCGTGTTCAGTCCCTGCCGGTCTCGCGGACACCCGGTCCCCGATGTCGACGTCCTGGCGCGAGGTCGGTCAGCGCGCGCAGCCCGGTCACTTCTGCGCGACGATGTGGTGATGCTGCGCACCGATCCCTTCGACGGTGCAAACCCCGGTATCTCCCGGCTTCATCCAGCGAGGATTCTGCTTCTCGAGGTTGGTACCCGGCGGCGTACCCATCGAGATCATGTCGCCGGGATTCAGGGTCATGACGTTTGATGCGTACGCGAGCATCTCCCAGATGTTGTATTCCATGCGGCTGGTATTGGAGTCCTGCTTGATCTCGCCATTGAGCGAGAAGTAGTGGCGCGTATTCATCGGAGAGCCGACGAACTCCTTGGGCACGATGAACGGGCCAATCGGCGCAAAGGTGTCGTGGTTCTTCTGCACGAACCAATCGGGCCCACCGCCCATCTTGCGGTCACCGCGGCCTTCGCGATCCGACACATCGAATTCGATCGAGTAGCCGAACACATAGTTGGGCGCCTCCGCCACCGGCACGTCCTTGGCGGGTCGTCCGATGACGACGGCAAACTCGCACTCCCAGTCGATCTCCTCACGTCCTCTGGGCACGACCACATCGTCATCGGCGCCCACGACGACGCTCGGTGACTTCAGGAAGAGATAGGGATTGTCGGGCCGCGGGTCATCTGCGGCTCGCTCCCACAACCCGGGTTTGGACACGGCAGGTTGCCGGGGAACGTTGGCGCCAGGCCTGCCGGCGGGCGCACCGCCCTCGACACTTGCCCCGGGGCTCGCCGCCGGGAGGCCGGCAGCCGAGGCGGCGCGCGCCGCCTGCTCGATAATCCCCTGGGCATGCTCAGGATAGTTGGCGCCTGCGTTCAGTATCACAGCCGGGCGCACGGGTGGCAGCACGTTGACCGACCCGATCTCATGAATGTACCTCGCGGATTTGAGCGCCGAGTCAGCGGTTGCGAGCTGCTTCAGTCTCTCGCCAAGGTCTTGATCGTAGCGCGAGATCAACTCCTTCATGTCTGCCGGGGGACGGACTTTGGGGGCCTGACGGTGATCGCGCTCGTAGGCTGCATTGGCAGCGGCAATATCGATCACCCGAGTGTCCTGCAGAACCAGCCCGAGAAACTCCCGGCTGCCTTCTCGAAAGGTACCGAGCTTGAAAGGTGTAACGACCTCGGCAGCGGCCCACACCGAGGAGCCGAAGAGACCCGCTGCAAATACCACAGCCCACGTTGCCCGTCTTGCGTTCATGGTGCGCTCCGCCCTGTCTTTTGAAGACATCCCGCCATGTGCGGGATTTTCACTGCACGCCCGGTACCGTGAGCGCCCCTGGAATCGCATCTCCGGTTCCTATTTGACGCCCGTCCGCCAGCACCACGTGCTCGATGCTTCCGCCGGGCCGGCCATCCTTGTAGGGGTGGCCGATCACCGTGATCATATCGCCCGCCTTCACCGAAGCTTTGGTCCAACCGACCCGCTTCAGGACAGCGATGGCCGCACCCTCAAATCCGTAGGTGACCGGTCCCCCGGCCTCGATCACGGTGAGCTCTATCCAGACATGGGGATTCGTCCACTGGATGTCCTTCACGGTCCCTTTGTAACTGACCGTCTTGCTCGCATCGAACGAGGCAAACGAGTGGTGCCCGAGGGCCGGATTCGCGGCCAGCACCCACAGCAGCAGGCTCACAGCGGGTCCAACTGAGAATTTCATTGCGTGTCCTTTGTCTCTACAGATCCCGGTTGTTCTCGCAGAGATACTCTTCGAAGCGACTCCCCGGCGGCATGGGCACGTAGGCGCGTTTTATCGTATACGGCACGACAAAGGCCTCCGGGTCCGTCAGGGTCATCTCGATCTCGAGTCTCCCCGGCCCGGTGCGCCGGATCCGCTCGACTGCCGTCAGATTGTCCGAGTACGGGATGCCATCGCGATCCAGTGTCGCGGCGCGCACGTTGTTCGTCTCAACGACCAGCGTATCTCCCTCCCAATGCCCGACCGAGTCGCCGTTGAAACTCGGGTCCGCACCGATCGTATGGCCGATGCCATCGAGGTAGATCCGGCGGATGTCGTGCAGCACGCCCAGATTCATGGTCACCTGCCCGGGGGTCTGAATGATCTCTACGGGCATGGTGCCGAATCGCGCGATGCCAAATGCCAGGCACCGGGTCACCGTGTCGGGCTCCTGCTTTCCTTCGGCAAATTTCTTGCGCCACTCCGCGTACTTCGCTGCGTAGGCCGGCGTGAGCTGCGGACCCGGCGGCCGCTGCGGGAAGCCGCCAGGAGGAAACCCGGCGCCCGCTGCCTTTCCGAGGGGAGGGCCGAAGTAGGCGAATTCCGGATTCCACATCCCGGACAAGTTGGGGTGTTTGGGGTCCCCATACAGGGGGTTCTTCATCGCCGTGGTCGCGTAGCCGATCCCGGCAACGCACGCGATGCCGATCGTCAGCGACCACAGGGAAGCCCTACGTGAAATTCTGGAGTAGCGACGCACAGGTAAATCCTCCGAGCAATGACGCGTGCGCGGGTCTCAACGCTTCGACTTCAACTGCTCGTACTCGAGCACCGCCTGGCGTGCCGCTTCGCGATTCATGTCCACGCCGATGCTTCCCTGCAGCTCCGAGTACAGACGGGCCATATTCGTCGCAATGCGGTCCGAGTCGGTCCAGTCAGCGTATTTTCCGAGGTCGGTTTCGGCCGCAGCCCGTCCCGGGCTGAGTCCCGCAGCGAGCCCACGCCGGCCTTCATTCAGAAGCAGAGTGAGATAGCCGAGCATCTCCCGCAGTTCGGCCTTGCCACCGATCGGCCCGTGGCCCGGTACGATCGTCTCGACACGCTCATCCGCGAGAATGCGCTGACACACGTTGATCCAGTCCGCGACGAATCCCGAGCCGTTCAGCGGCGTCACGCCGAAAAAAGCGACATCTCCCATGAAGAGAATCTTCTCTCGCGGTAGCAGAATGAGTGCATCGCCGGAGGTGTGGGCCCGCCCTGGCCAGAACACCTCTACCTGTGTGTCCCCATAGTAGAGCGTCAGGCGGTCCTTGAAGGTCACCGTGGGCAGAATGACCTTGTTGACATCGCCCGGTCGCCCCCAGGCGGGATTGGTCGCCCAGTACGCCGGAGTGGGAGGTGTGCCCATCTTCACCATTTGCGCACGCGTCTCCTCCTGAGAAACGATCTCCATCTCCGCCGGGAACTGCGTGAGCCCGACGATGTGATCCGGATGCTCGTGGGTGATCACCACTCGGTCGAATGGCTTGCCCAAGGGCTGTGCGGCGGCAATGAAGTTGCGTGCGTGCTGCGGGCCGCCGCCCGCATCAATGGCCAGCAGGCTGCGCGGCCCTGCGACGATGCCGAAGTTCGAAACCGATAGATTGCTCTGGCCCGGGGCTTCCCGCTGGAGGAAGGCGTATGCGGTCGGTGCCAGCTTTTTGAGCTCCGCGTGAATCACGGTTGCGGGGGCTGCCGCGCCCGGCAAGCCGCCACCCGCGCCCTTGCCGGACGC
>CAZLYG010000043.1:0-17312 GCA_964563075.1 uncultured Steroidobacteraceae bacterium
GTCGAAGCAGTCGAGCGAATCATGCGCGAGGTGCATCTCGTGCCAAATGAAGCGACTCGCAAGGCAATGCGCCAGATCACCGGCGCCATCGTGGCCATCACGACGGTGCTCGCTGCCGTGTTCATCCCCAGCGCACTGCAGACCGGCAGCGTCGGAGTCATCTATCGTCAGTTCGCCCTGACCATCGCGCTCTCGATGGGCTTCTCGGCCTTTCTGGCGCTGTCGTTCACGCCGGCATTGTGTGCATCGCTCCTGCGGCCCACGCATCTGCGCGGCAACTTCATCTTCAAGTGGTTCAATCGCGCTTACGATCGGACTTCCAAGGCGTACGTGCGTCGCGTCTATGCCTCGGTGGCGCACGTGCCGCGCTGGATGGCGGCCTTCGCCGTGATGCTGGTCATCGGCGGGTTCCTGTTCGTCAAGCTACCCGGAAGCTTCGTCCCCGAAGAGGACCAGGGGTACGCCCTGGCCGACATACAGCTGCCCCCGGGCGCGACACTGGCGCGCACGCGCGAGGTACTCACACAGCTCGACCAGGAGATCCGCAAGAACCCGGCCGTCGACACCGCCCTGCTGGTCACCGGCTCCAGTTTCACCGGCAACGGCGAGAACGTGGGCAGGGCGTTCATCAAGCTCAAGCCCTGGGATCAGCGCAAGACCAAGGCGACAGAGTTCATCGCCTGGTGCAATCGGACAATCGCGCCGAGCATCCGCGACGCGCGTGTGTTCTTCATCAACCTGCCCACGATCCGCGGGTTAGGCCAATTCAGCGGCTTTGACTTCTTTCTGGAGGATCGCGGCGGTGCAGGCCGCGAGGCGCTCACCTCGGCGCAGAACACGATGATTCAAAAGGCGACCGGCAACCCCATTCTCACCGGCGTACGTCTCAATACTCTGCAGGACGCTCCGCGGCTGCAACTCAGCGTCGACCGCGTGCAGGCGCAGTCAATGGGCCTGTCCGTCAGCGACGTCTACACGGCCATCCAATTAATGCTGGCTCCCGTATACGCCAACGATTTCATCTATGGGGGACGCGTGCTACGCGTTCTGCTGCAGGCAGACGCCCCTTTCCGCATGTCGGCGCAGGACCTCAGCCACTATTACGTGATCACCACTTCACCCGGCAGCACGAGCAGTTCGAACGGCAACAGCAGCAACTCCAGCACTGCCACCTCCGGCATCAACACGCCCGCCGTCCCCATCAGCGTAGGCACCGCCATTCCCCTCTCCAACGTCGTCAAGAGCCACTGGACTCTCGCCCCCCCGGCGCTGACCCGCTACAACGGCTTTCCGGCAGTGGAAGTCACGGGAAACAACGCGCCAGGCTACAGTTCCGGACAAGCGATGAAAGAGATGGAGCGGATCACCCAGCAGTACCTGCCCCGCGGATTCGGTTTCGACTGGGCGGGCCAGTCGCTGCAGGAAATACTCTCGGGCACCCAGGCGCCGATGCTTTTCGCACTGTCGATTCTCGTGGTCTATCTGTGTCTTGCAGCGCTCTATGAGAGCTGGAGCATCCCCGCCGCCGTGCTGATGGCCGTCCCCGTGGGTCTGATCGGCTCCACCCTGGCAGCTCTGATCCGCGGGCTGCCCAACGATGTGTTCTTCAAGGTAGGCCTCATCACCATCATCGGACTGTCGGCCAAGAACGCCATCCTGATCGTGGAATTCGCCGTGACCCTGCAGAACGAGGGCGGCAGGAGCCTGCACAATGCCGTGTTGGAAGCGGCTCGCCTGCGGTTCCGCCCCATCCTCATGACCTCGTTTGCGTTCGTCCTCGGCGTGTTCCCGATGGCTATCTCGAGCGGCGCAGGTGCCAATTCACGGCATGCCATCGGCACGGGAGTCGTCGGTGGAATGTTGAGCGCCGCCGTCCTGGGCGTGCTGCTCATCCCGGTGTGCTATGTCGCGATCCGACGTCTCCTCGGCGACAAGCTCGACGAGCCCGGCCGTGGCGAGCAGGCGTCGACACCTGTCGCCCACCCGTAGCATCATGCACCCATGAAGGCCTTCGACTACGTGATCGTGGGCGCTGGATCCGCCGGGTGCGTACTCGCCGCGCGACTCTCCGAGGATCCGAAGAATTCCGTGCTGCTGCTGGAAGCCGGTGGCGAGGACCGCTACTGGCTGCTGCACATGCCGCTTGCCTTCCCCCGGGTATTCAACCTGCCCGCCTTCAACTGGGCCTATCTCGGTGAGCCCGAGCCGCACGCCGACAACCGCCGGATCCCCATGCCGCGCGGCAAGGTGCTCGGCGGCTCATCCACCATCAACGGACTGATGTATGCGCGCGGGGACCGCAGCGACTACGATGGGTGGCGCCAGCTCGGGCTGCCCGGATGGAGCTACGCGGAGGTCTTGCCGTATTTCCGGCGGGCAGAAACCAACTTCCGCGGCGAGTCGGTCTATCACGGTGTCTCCGGGCCCATGACCGTGTCCAAGCACGTCACGGACGCGGTTGTCTATCCACGCATCATGGAAACCGCCCGGCGGCGCGGCTTTCAGATCCTCGATGACTTCCACGGTGCGAGCTGCGAAGGCTACAGCGCGCCGGATTTCAATGTTCACCAGGGTCGCAGGGCGAGCACGGCGGTCCAGTACCTGCGCCCGGCATTGCAGCGACCGAACCTCACGGTCGAGACCCGAGCGACCACGACTCGCGTATTGATCGAAAACGCACGCGCGGTCGGCGTCGAGTACGAGCAGTCGCAACACCTCAAACAGGTTCAGGCCGCACGCGAGGTCATCCTCTGCGGCGGCACCTATAACTCGCCGCAACTGCTGCTGCTGTCGGGCATCGGTCCGGCGGCGGAGCTCGAGCAGGCCGGCGTGCGTACGCTACATGACCTGCCCGGCGTCGGCCGCAATCTCCAGGATCATCCGTCGGTGCGACTCGATTTCGCCGCCACCGATGGCGTCGGCTTCGACTCGAAGCTGCGTTTCGATCGGATGCTGGCGGCGGTGGCGCAGTGGCATCTGTTCTCCAGCGGTCCCTGCGCAGGGCTGCCCGTTTCAGCGATGGGCTTCTACAAGTCCCGGCCGGGGCTGTCCCGCCCGGACATCCAAACGCTCATCAGCCCGACCGCTTTCAACGCGCATCTGTGGTTCCCCTTGCTCAAGAAGCCGCTGGGCCACCGGATCGCCACGGCCAACGTGCTGCTGCGTCCGGCAAGCCGGGGCTGGGTGAAGCTGCGCTCGAACGATCCCAAGGCTGCGCCGCGGGTCCTGGTCAATGTGCTCGACGAGGCGAGCGATCTGGAGACCTTGCGCACCGTCGTCCGGACTACGCGCGAGTTCTTCGCCACCAAACCCGCATCGGAATTGATCAAGAGCGAGTTACTTCCAGGTCCCGCCGTCCAGAGCGACGCTCAGATCGATGCCTTCATCCGCAGCGTCGTCGGCACCGCCATGCACCCCACCAGCACCTGCTCCATGGGCACCGGGCCGGAAGCCGTCACCGACGCGCAGCTCAAAGTCCGCGGCCTCGAAGGCCTGCGGGTGGTGGACGCCTCCGTGATGCCCCTCATCATCGGCGGCAACACCAACGCCCCGACCATCATGATCGCCGAAAAAGCCGCCGACATGATCCTCGGCAATCCCCCTCTCCCGGCCAGCGCCGGCTGCTGACGGCCAGGCACGCAGGATGCGAGGACCATGAGGTACCTTCCGCTCGTCTGGTCCGGCGAGTTGTCTATTCACCCCGCCCGCAACGCCGTCGCGACCGGCAGCCGCGCCGCGCGAATAGCCGGCAGCAGCCCGCCGATCAACCCAACGACACACGCCCACACGATTCCGACCACGACCAGATCGGGCCCGATCCGCAGCTTGAAAGCAATCTGGGCGACGCCCTGGTTCCCGGAAATAGTGCTGACCGTGTTGCCGTTGAAGAACATCCAGGCGAGGAAAGCGCCGACGAGAGCGCCCAGCACTGCCAGGAGCAACGCCTCGATCAGCACGGAGAGCACCACCGCCGAGGACCCGAATCCGATGGCGCGCAGGGTCGCGATCTCCATGGTGCGCGTACTGACAGCTGAGTACATGGTGTTGAGCGCGGCGAACACGGCACCCGCGGCCATGATGACTCCGACGAAATGAGCGATGATCGTCAGGAATTTGGCGAACGTCTGCGACTGCTGCTCGTAGTACGCCGGCTCGCGCTGCACGATCACCTGCAGGGTCGGGTCCTTCGTGAGCGCGGGAGTCAGGACGCTCATCGCATCGGGGCCGGCCAGCTTCACCGTGACAGAATTGACGCTGGTGCGATTGTAGGCTGACAGAACGGTCTCCAGATCCCCGAACAGCTCCGAATCGTGCGCGCCACCGCCGCTGTCGAAGGTGCCGACGACAGTCCACTGGTTGTCGCCGAATTTGATGCGGTCGCCGACCTCCAGCCCTTTGAAGCGCGACTGCGTCGCGTGGCCCTCGATCACCTCGCGCAGCCCGGGCCGAAACATCCTGCCGTCGACGAGTTTCGCTTCAGGCCGTAACTGGAAGACCTCCGGCGACACGCCCCGGAGCGTCAGAGTCCCGAGCAGCCCGTTGTCGCGTCGTGGCACGTTGACGGTCGCCAGCATCTCGGCCGAACCGATGGGCTTGCCGTCCTGGCCGTGCAAAATGCCGGGCGCCTGCAGGATCGTCGCGACCCACTCGTGCGGGATGCTGCTTCCGACCTCCGAATTCGACTGCGCGTGCAGCACGATGGCGCGATCGGGCCGGGCGGTGAGGGTCAGGGATTGTGCCAGTCCGGTCGACAACGACAGCACCGCGATGAGCACCGCGACCACTCCTGCAATGCCGATGACGACGACCGATGAGGTGGCGTACCGCTGCGGGAGGCTGCGCAAGTTCGTCGAGACGACCGAGGAGATTTGGTTGAAGAGTGTCACTGCTGACTCCTGTTGTCTCTAACGACCGGCCAGTGCTGCAACGATATCGAGCCGGCGCGCCCGGCGAGCCGGCAGCAGCCCACTCACGAGCGCGAGCACCACCGCGGTGCCCACGCCCGCCCCGACGACCAACGGCCCCAGGTGCATCGGACCTACGCCCTGCGAGCTCAGGAGCGAGGTAATCGCCGGCAGCACCAGCGAAGCGACCCCTAGCCCCAGCAGCGCCGCCAGAATGCTCAACGACAGACTCTCTGCCAGAACCAGCCATTGTACCGAGCTGTCCGAGTAACCTAGCGTCTTCAGCACCGCGAGCTCCGGAACGCGCTCACGAACGGACTGCGCCATCGTGTTGCTCGTGAGGAACAGCAGCGTGAACAGCACGGCGCCGACGATGCCGTTGACCAGGAAGCTGATGTCACCGATCTGGCGCATGAGGGACTCCACGTAGTCCTTCTCGTTCTCAGTGGTCGTCTGATTGGGCGAATTGGAAAATGTATCGTCAATCGCCTGCGAGACCTTCGCGGATAGGCTCGCGTCCGTGACGCCGACCAGGAACTGCACCACGGTGTCCTTGCCTGTCGAGCGTCCCTCATTGATGTAATCGAAGTTCGCCCAGAAGCGCGTCGCCCACTCCGGCTGGTCCATGTCGTAGAAGCCGACGATGTCGAACACCCAGTTGCTCGTGCCATCCTTGTTCGACATGTTGATCGAATGGATGGGGATGCGATCGCCGATCTTCCAGCCTTCCTTTTTGGCGAGCGAGCGGCCGATGACGGCACCCGTGCGCGTGCGCCGCATTGCCTCGACCACTTCGGGCTTGATCTTGATGTTCTCGTAGATCCTGGTCAGCGCATCCATATCGACGCCGAGCACCACCTGCAGATCGTTCGGACGCTGATAGGTGCCTGCCAGCGCGTTGAGCGGCGTGACGTGTGCGACCCCGGGGATGGCGGCGATGCGGCTCAAGTGCGACAGCGGCAGCGGATCCGTCAGGCTGACGCGGCTCATGACATCCAGATGCGCGGTATTGAGCAGCTTGAACACCCCGTCGATGCCGACGTTGATGCCCTGGAGCACGCCAAACAGGAAAAACGCCGTCGTCACCGACAGCAGGGTCAGAAATGTGCGGACCGGCCGCCGCCGCAGTGCCGCCCAGACCAGATAGAGATACTTCACCCGCGCTCTCTCCCATGACGGCGCACGCCATCCTAACGACCGGCGAGTGCCGCGACGATATCGAGCCGGCGTGCCCGGCGAGCCGGCAGCACACCGCTGGCGATCGCCAGCAGCACGGCCATGCCCATCCCCGCCGCGACCACCACCGGCCCCACGCGCATCGCGGCCATTCCCTGCGACTGGAGCACCGAGGTCATGGCCGGCAGCGCGAGCGCCGCTATGGCGAGCCCCACCAGCGCCGCCAGAATACTCAGCGTCAGGCTCTCTGCGAGAACGAGCCATTGTACCGAACTATCGGAGAAGCCGAGGGTCTTCAGTACGGCAAGCTCGGGAATACGCTCGCGGACGGACTGCGCCATGGTGTTGCCGGTGAGGAACAGCAACGTGAACAGCACGGCCCCGACGATGCCGTTGACCAGGAAGTTGATGTCGCCGATCTGCCGCAACAGGGACTCCACGAAGTCCTTCTCGTTCTGTGTGCTCGTCTGATCCGGGGAATTCGAGAAGGTGTCATCGATCGCCTGCGAGATCTTCGCGGCATCCCCGGCATTGTTGATGCTCACCAGGATCTGCTGCGCGCTGTTCTTGCCGGCGCCGCGTGCCTCGTTGATGTAGTCGTAGTGCACCCAGAAATTCGATGCCCACTCGGACTGGTCCATGTCGTAGATACCGACCACATCGAATACCCAGTCGGCCGTGCCATCCTTGCGCGTCACGTTGAACGAGTGAATGGGGATGCGGTCACCGATCTTCCAGCCCTGCTTCTGTGCGAGCGCCCGGCCGATGATGGCGCCGGAGCGGGTCCGCCGCATCGCCTCCAGCTGAGCCGGCGCGATCTTCATGGTGTCGTAGATCTTGAACAGCTCATCGATGTCCACGCCCAACACGATGCGGATGTTGTTCGGCCGCTGGTAGGTGCCGATCAGAACGGTGAGGCCGGTGACGTGCGCGACGCCTGGGATTGCGGCGATCCGGCTGACATGTGCGATCGGCATGGGGTCGTTGAGGTTGACGCGGCTCATGACACGCAGATGCGCGACGTTCAGCAGCTTGTAGACCCCCTCGATGCCGAGGTTGATGCCCTGGAGAGTGCCGAACAGAAAGAACGCCGTCGTCACCGACAGCAGGGTCAGAAATGTGCGCACCGGCCTGCGCCGCAGCGCCGCCCAGACCAGATAGAGATATTTCACCCCTGGTTCACTCCTGGCCCTCCCGTTCGAGCCGATTGTTGCATTGCCCGTGGCCAGCAGCAACGCAAGCGGCGACGAAAGCCCGCCCGGCCGCGACGAGCAGACTATGCCGTGGAGCGCTCCGACTCCACCCGTCAGTTCTTACAGGGCGCTAGCGTTGCGTCAGCACATCCGGCCCGAAACTGTGCACCTCCGCCCCGGCCGCGTAACCCAGATGCGGCAGGCCGAAGAAATCCTCCACCGAGCGCAGCAATGAATAGTGGTTATAGGGTTGCTGCGAGACGGACCCGGGCTTGATCAGCGGTGAGATGAGTACGGCGCCGACTCGACCGCCGCCCGGGCCATTGAGTCCGGGCGGGAATCGTGTCGCGGAGGACAGCGGGCGCTCCCCGCAGCAGGCGCTGGAGCCTTCCGGACCTGTCATGTCCGTCTCGTCGAAAGTGATGACCAGCAGGCCGTCCTGCCGGAACGCGGGCGCTGCCCTGATGAGCGGCACCCACTTGCGCAGGAACTGGTTGGCCGCGGCCATGCCGCCGGGCGCGCCGTCGACACACTGCGGATCGTGTCCATCGTTACAGAGATTCGGTGTGATGAAGTTGTAATTGGCAGTTGTCTGCACCGAGCTCAGGTCCGCGGTCAGCCGTTCAAGATTGACGACGTGGGTGTCGCAGCGCGCCTGATCGTCGATGATCGAGTGAAAGTACACGAACGGGTCGTGCTTCGCGGCGTACTTGTCCCCGGGCGCGGGGTTGAACGACATATCCGCGGCCCCGATCCGCACGTGCCCACAGGTTGCGCTTTCGCGTGTCGGCACATTACCCATGTCCTCCATGTAGGCCTTCCACGTGAACCCCCGTGCCTCCAGCTGGTCCGGCAGGGATTTCACGATGGCCGGATACACGCAACCCCGGCCGAGCGCCTGGCCGTCGGCATCCAGCAGCGGCTGGCTCATCTGAAATGACGAGAACACGGGGCAGTCGAGCTGGGTGTCCGGGTTCGGGGCCTGGCCGCTGATGAGCGCGACGTAGTTGGGCAGGCTCGCATGGCCGATCGCATAATAGTTCGGCAGCAGCGCCCCTTCGGAGGCCAGCGTGCGCGCCAGGTACGGGGCCGCCGACCGCGCACCGAAGGTCGTGCCGAAGGCCTGATTCTCGAGCAGGATGACAAAGACGTGCTGCGGCTTGAGCGGCTTGCGATGCGCACCGGGGCCCGTATCGGACCGGGGACTGGAGCCCGCCAGCGTTACCGCAGCAGGCGCTGACGTGTTCACCCTCGCAGCATCAACCAGCACGGCTGCAGCGCGATCCAATCGATCGCAGTATGCGTTCAACACGGCCGCCGTGATCGGAATGTAACGGGTCGCCTCCTCGAAGCGCTCCTGCTCGATGCCTTCGCGCACCGCCGGCAGAGTCTTCGCACCATAGCCCGTCAAGCTGCCCGGAGCGTAAACGAGATGTTTGTACCACTCCCGGCCGGGCAGCCCGCGCGCATCGGTGAGGGTCTGCTCCATTGCGCGCAGCAGGTCGTTGAGCTCACTCATCTGCGCGGCACTCAGGCGCACCGTACCTGCCGCGACCCTTGCGTACACGTCGTCGTACGCCCTGGCACTCCTGCTCAGCCGCATCGCGACATCATCGAGCGGCGTGAAATCGAAATAGGGTACCTCCGGCGCGCGCGCCGGAGGCGCCAGGCTATGCGTCGGATCGGAGGCCAGAGAGAATGCGTTCTCCTGCAGCAGTCGCGTCAGATCCTCCGCGTCGCGGCGCTTGTCATCTGCCAGCCGGTGCAGCTCGGCGACGTAATCGGTGATCGCGCCCGCGAAGTCGGTGAACTGCAGCGGCAGGACCTCGGCATCGGCCATGCGCAAGACCAGCCTGCCCACCAACTGGGCGCCCGCCACTCCATACCTCTCACCCGGATCGCCGAACCGGCTGTAGTGCTCGAAAGTGTCATAGGCGGAATGGTAGACCCCTCCCTGCTCGTCCTCGCCGGTGAACTGCAGATTCAGCGCGGCCACTCCCAGGTGTTGCAGAAACGGGGTGTAATCGGAGCCCGAGCCGAGCGCTCCCAGCGGCAGATCGGCGCCGCTCATGGCCATCCGGGCATCTCTTCTCTGGCGCTCGCTGGCGCCACGCCCGTAACCGGCCACCTTCAGGCTGGCCCGCTCGCGCGCCTCGACGCTCACGCCGGTCTCCGGATCGGGAACTGCACCGGCCACCTCGCTGACCAGATGCTGCAACGAGTGGCTGCCGCCGGCACGCAGGAAGCCGCGACCCGTGTCGTCGGTGTTGATGTAGACAACAGCCTTGCGCTGCAGCTCATCCGCGTGAGTCTCCGCCCACTCGGTCGAGCCCAGCAGATTCGCCTCCTCGCCATCCCAGCTCGCGTAGACCAGTGTGCGCTTCGGTCTCCAGCCGGTGCGCAACAGCTCGCCGATCGCCTTGGCCTCGGCCAGCATGATGACGTGGCCTGACAGCGGATCCCAGGCACCGTAGGCCCAGGCGTCGCGATGATTTGCACGCACGACCCACTCGTCCGGGCTCACCGCGCCCGCAACCTTCGCGATCACGTCGTAGATCGTCTTGAGACTCCAGTCGGACTCGATGACCATGTGCACAGCCGCAGGGCCGGGACCGACGTGATAGGTCAGTGGCAGGCCGCCTCGCCAGGCCGCAGGAGCGAGCGGACCGGCGATCGCCGCGAGCAGCGGCTGCGCATCCGCGTAGGAGATGGGCATCACCGGGATCTTCGAAAGCCCCTTGGCCTGCGCGAGTGGCAAACGCCTGGCCTCCGGTGTCGCGCCCACATCCGGTGTCAGCGGGTCACCCGCCAGCAGCGCGGTATCGCCCACGGAACCGCGCTGAATGCCGCCTGCAGGCCGCCATCCTCCCCGGGGATAGACATCCCCCTGCCCGTAGCCATCATCGCGCGGATCGGAATAGATGATGCAGCCGATCGCCCCGTGCTCCTCGGCAAGCTTCGGCTTCAGGCCGCGAAAGCCGCCGCCGTAGCGGACGATGACGATCTTGCCTTGGACATCGACTCCCAGCCGCGCGAGCTCCCGGTAATCCTCGTCCATGCCGTAATTGACGTACACGAGCTCGCCGCTCACATCGCCGTCCGCGCCGTACACGTTGTATGCAGGCATGGCGTCGGCGCGCGCGGAGGTGGCGTCTCCCGGAATCGGCGCCTCCATGAGATTGGCGACGAACCGGGTTGGAGCCGTCAGCTCCAGCTGATGGTGCCGCAACGTCGGGTAGAGCACCTCGAAGGACTCGATGTCCGCTTGCCAGCCCCACTGGCGGAACTGATCACGAACCCATTCCGCGTTCGCCTTGTCATGCGGGGAGCCGACCTGGTTGGGCTGTGAGGACAGCTGCCTGAGCCAATCGGTCATCTGCACGGGGCTGATCTGCGCGTCGAAGCGTTGCTCCGTCGCCTGCTCAGCGGCCGCCGTCTCGGGGGTGAAGCCAGACAACGCCGGTGCGCCGCCAAGCGCACCCGCTACAGGGATGCCGCACAGGAGGAGCAGAGCGATGCAAGCGCGCATGGGGATTTCAATGGTAGAGGACTTCAGAGGCAGACGACTATGAGCCGGGGTGCCGGGCTCGCCCCCACTTCCAGAGAGCGTAGGCCGGTATGCCAACCGCTATGATCGCGAAGGTGATGCCGGTGTTCCAGGGGTCGGTCACGAGCGCGTTCGCGATCATCCCGAACGAGGCGAGCAGGAACAGGGCAGGGACGACAGGATAGCCCGGTACGCGATAGGGCCGGGGCAACCCCGGCCGGCGCCGGCGCAGCACGAACACCCCCGCCACACACAGCGCGTAGAAAGGCCAGATCCCCAGAATGAACTTGCCGGCGAGCTGCGCGAAGCCATTGGTGAGCACGAAGATCACTCCCAGCGCCGTGGCGAGCCAGATGGCGATCGACGGCGTGCGGAATTCCGGTGACACGCGCGCCACGGCGCGAAAGAACAGTCCCTGCTCGGCCATGGCGAAGAAGATACGCGGTCCGGTCATCATCGAGCCATTGAGCCCGCTGATGGCGGACACCAGGGCCACGGCTGCAATGAGGCTGGCGGCGGCGTCGCCAATGTGCGGGATGTGCTCTGCGGCCGTAGCCGCGATGAGTCTCGACTGCGCCATCTGCGGCAGCGTCAGCAGATACATGAAGCCGAGATTCACCACGACGTAGGCGAGCATCACGCATCCCGTGCCGAGCACGAGCGCCAGAGGCAAGGTCCGCTGCGGAGACCGGACCTCTCCTCCGATGAAGGACAGGTCGGCCCAGCCGTCGTAGGTCCACAGCACAGGTATCAGCGCGGTCGCGAGCATGGAGAGATTCAGGCGGGTTCCCCACACGGGCGTGAAATGGGATGCGCTGCCACTCGCCGAGGTGAACGCCAGCAGCCCCAGCGCAAGTACGGCGACGTATTTTCCGGTGGTCGCCATGCTCATCAGCACGGCGGCCCGCTTCGCGCCGAAGTAATTCAATGCGCCGATCGCGGCGATGGCGGCCGCGGCGACGTAGTGGACCTGCCGAGGGGTGAGCGCAACAAAGAAACTGACGTACTCCGCAAAAATGATGGCGATCGCGCCGAGCGCCGAAGCTCGGATCACCGTCAGCTCGGTCCATCCGAAGAGAAAGGCGGGCAGCGGACCGAAGGTCTCCAGGACATAGGCAAAGATGCCGCCCGAGCGCGGCAGTGCGGCGGCCAGCTCCGCCAGCGTCAGGGCGCCGAACAGCGCCACCAGGCCGCCGGCCAGCCAGCAGAGGATGACCGGACCCGGGTCCTGCAACAGTGCCGCTACGGTCGCCGGGACACGGAAAATCCCCGAACCGACGGTGACGCCGACGAGGACCGCGACCGCATCGAAGAGACCGAGGGTACGCGGCAGCCGCTCGCCCCACTCGTCAGTCTCCGGCGAGCGTTGATCTGTGCGCATGCGGAAAGTCGTTGGGAACCCGCTCAGGTAACGCGAACGATAGGGGATACCTTGGCGCTGCGCTTGCGTTCCATTCCCGGAGGGGCGCTATCCGGCTCGCACATCACGCAGTTGCGACCGCCGCGCTTCGCCGCGTACAGCGCCGCGTCCGCTCGCTGCAGCATGCTGCTCACCGTATCACCGCCCGGGTTGGAAGTAGCCACACCGATGCTGGCTGTGATGCTCCTGCGGTCGGCGAACCAACGCCCCGTGTCGATGGACATGATGCCCTCACGCAGCGATTCGGCAACCTGCATCGCAGGAGCGAGCACCACACCCGGCAAAACGATGAGGAATTCCTCTCCCCCGAGACGGCCGAAGAACGCAGGCTCGACCACGCCGGACCGCACCCGGTCGGCGACAACCTTGAGCACCTGGTCACCCGCCACGTGCCCGTGATGGTCGTTGATGCTCTTGAAGTGATCGATGTCGACGATGAGGATGGAGCAAGGCGGTTCGGTGGCACTCGAGAGCATGGGATCCAGGCGCGCCAGCACGGCGCGGCGGTTGGGAACTCCCGTCAGCTCATCCGTCATGGCCAGCTCGCGCATGCGCAGGCTGCTGCCATGCTGATAGATCGCCAGCGTCGCGAGTACCCCGAGCAGCAATACCGCCAGAACGATGACCGCTGCCTGCAGCCGCCGCACGCTCAGCCCCTGAATGAGGGCGCGCTGGTTGGCGGCATTCTCACGCACCAGGATCCGGTTTTCCTTCTCCTTCGCCGCGGTGTCGAACTCGATCTTCAGGCTCTGGAAGCGCTGATCGATCTGGTTCTTCAGCAGCTTGCCCGAGATCGTCTTGGCATCGGTCTGCCGCTCGAACGCGGCGCGCCAGTTGCCCATCGCCGCGTAGACCGCGGCCAGCTCAGAATCGGTGGAAGCGAGATCCACCAATGAGTCGCCCTGACGAAAGATCCCGCCGGCCTCTTCCAGGGCAGCGGAGCTATCCACGAGCCGTTGCAACTGGCGCAGGGCGACGCCACGCGCCAGCAGTATCAGTGCTCGCAGGCGTGCGTCCGGCGTGCGACTCTGCAGTTCGCTGGCCTTGGCGAGGATCGTGAGCGTGCCGCGCGGATCACCCGAAGCGTTCGCCACGGCCGCGAGGCCGCGCAGTGCATACGCTTCGCAACGTGGATAGTCGATGCGTCGACAGATCCCCAGGGACTCGGTAAAGGCCTCCTTGGCTGCGTTCCATTCGCCCAGGTTCTCGTGCGTGCGTCCGAGATTGTGCAGCGTCACCGCTTCTTCGCGGTACATGTTGGCGGCGCGCTGATCGCTCAGGGCGACCGTGTAAATGTGCTTCGCCTGCTCATAGTCGCCCATGCGGTTATATAGAGTGGCGATTCCGTCGCGCGCAGTCAGCGCGTGCTGCGGCATCTTGAGCTTCTCGAACAGCGCTTCGGCCCGGCGCAGATCCGCGAGGCCCGAAGCGTACTCACCCTGCAGTCCCAGCAGCCAGCCGCGCTCGAACAGACTGAGGGCGAGCATTTCCTCATCGTTCGAATTCATTGCCACCGTCACCGCGTTCTCGTACGCGCTGCGCGCCTCCGTGGTGTGGCCGGCCGTTTCGGCCATCTCACCCTGGCAATTGAGCATCCCAGCGCGCAGGCCAGAGCGCCTGGCGCTCGGCAGCAGCGCTTTGACGGCATCTATCTGCGCTTGCGCGGCGGCGGGATCGCGCTCGGTCTGGTAATCGCAGATGAGCAGGCGCGCCCGGATCTCCAGATCGGAGTTGGGCTGGCGCTCGATGAGGGCCAGGGCGGCCTCGGCATCGCGTTTGCTCGCCTCGGGGTCGGTGCGTACCTCGATGACCGCGCGATCAACAAGGCTCTGGGCTGGGTGTGCACCCGCGGTGCTCTGAACACCCGCGCCCTGAAGGGCACGCGCATCCGCGGCGAACAGCAATGTAGCCGCGTAGGCCAGTGCCAAAACCAGAAGAGGACGAGGAGACATCCAGTTCACTGCCCGGGTCGACATGTGGTCGCACAAGTCCGCTCTCCACCCCCGACGCCGAGGGTCGAGGCCCGCTGACGGGTTCGAATTTGCGGCCATTATCACGCGGAACGCCCGGACAAGGCAGCCGGCAGTCTCACACATCCGCAGGGAGAGCGTCGCGACCGAGGTACCATAATCGGCCTGAAACGGCACGAGGCGGCAATGCTCATGTGGAAGGCGATCGTGGCGATCTGTCTGGGGGCCAGCCTGGGCGCCTTGCTGCGCTGGTGGCTCGGAGCGCTGCTGAATGCCCATTTCCCGACCATTCCGCCAGGAACGCTGGCGGCCAACCTGATCGGCGGCTACGTAATCGGTGTGGCCGTGGCGGTTTTTGCGACCTACCCGGCGATCACACCCGAATGGCGGCTATTCGTGATCACGGGGTTCTGCGGCGGTCTGACCACTTTCTCGACGTTCTCAGCGGAGATCGTGGCGCTGCTGCAGCAAGGCCGGGCGCTGGCGGCCTGTGGCGCCGTGGCGGCGCACCTGTTCGGCTCGGTCGCGATGACGCTCGCCGGAATCGGCTCGGTGGCACTGCTCCGGCGCTAGCGCGCCGCGCCGCAGCATCCCGCAGCGGATCGGCGGGAATGTCGGAGGCATCGGCGGAAAGCGAAGCCTCGCCCACCGCAGCGTCGCCGATCAGTGGTTTAGCGCCTTGGCGGGCTCGAGCGCCGGGGCGCGTTCGGTTTTGCCCTCGCGCACGGCGGGCTCGGCCTGCGGCGCGCTGCCCTTTACCGCCACAGCTGCTCCCGGAGCGATCACCATCTGCGCCCGCAGTCCCGGGTGGTTGTCATTCAACTCGAGCTGCCCACCGTGGACCTTCGCCACCGAGGCGACCAGGGTCAGACCCAGGCCTACACCCGGAGTGCCGCGGCTGGCGTCGCCCCGATAGAAGCGGGTCAGTACCCTCGGTTTCTCGGCATCCGGAATTCCGGGCCCGCTGTCCGCAATGGTGATCTCGATGGCGCCCTCGGCGCGCCTCTGGACCTGCACCGCGATGACCCCGCCGCTGCTGGAATACTTCAGGGCGTTGTCGATCAGGTTGCCGATTGCCTGTGCCAGCAGCACCGGATCGCCAGAGACCAGAGTGGGCTCGTCCGCGCGAAAGGTGACTGCGATGCCCTTGAGCTCCGCCGCCGGCTGATAGAAATCGACTGCCTGCTTGGCCAGCTCCGACGCATTCACCTGCACGAAACCCGACCGCCGCATGCCGGTATCGATTTCCGCCAGCCGCAGCAGCGCGTTGAAAATGCGTATCACGCGATCGACGTCCGCCACCGCCGCTTCGATCTCTGCAAAGGTTTCCTCGGTGCCCGGACGTGTCAGGGACAACTCCTCCAGTCGCGAACGCAGCTCGGCGAGAGGGGTCCGCAAATCATGGGCGATCGCGTTGGAAACATCGCGCACGCCGTGCACCAGCTGCTCGATCTGGTCGAGCATGCCGTTGATGGTGACCGAGAGCGTGTTGAGTTCGTCAGAGCCGTGCTGTACGGCCAGGCGGTGGCTGAGATCGCCGGCGACGATGGCCTGGACCGTATGCCGTAGTCCGTGGACGCGCTGCAACACCGCCCGCCGGATCATCAGTCCCCCCAGCGCTCCGGCCCCCAGCAGGACTGCGACGGCGGCCGCAAGGCCATACCAGAAGCGCGACGTCAGTGGCTGAAAGAGCGCCTGATCGCGACCGACCAGCAGGTGGTACCCCCCCGGGAGCACCGTGTGGGCGAACATTGCGTGTGCGGGCTTGCCTGCCAAATGCACCGGCAGGCTGTACGTTCCCGGCCCGAGCGGCATATCTTGCGGCCAGGCAGGGAGATTGCCCGCCAGCGGCCGCAGCGAGGGATCCGTGAGCAGCAGAATCCGCTCGCCCGCAATCTGCATCCCCACACGTGTCTTGATGTACGCGGTGAGCCCCGAAACACTCTCCTGGCGGAACACTTCGGCAAGACGCGCCGCGTCGGTGCGCAGTATCTCGGTGCGTCCGTCCTGAATGGTCACCTGCCAGGCGTACCAGAGCGGCGCGGCAAACAGGATCAGCGCGGCGAAACCGAAGGCCACGTAGCCCACAGCGAGGTTGAAGGCGGAGGAGCGGATGACTCTCATCGGCGCTCGAGCCCCTATTCCCCTGCGCTCAGCATGTAACCGGCGTTGCGCACTGTACGCAGCAGCGGCTGCTCGGTGTCCGACTCGATCTTCTGCCGCAGTTTGCTGATGTGCACATCCACGACGTTCGTCTGCGGGTCGAAATGGTAGTCCCAGACGTTCTCCAGCAGCATCGTGCGCGTCACGACGTGTCCCGCGTGCCGCATCAGGTACTCGAGCAACTTGAACTCCTGGGGCTGCAGCTGGATGACGCGCGCACCGCGGGTGGCCTTGCGCGACAGCAGATCCATGTGCAGATCGCCCACGTCCAGCGTCGTCTGGGTGCTGTTGCCCTGTCCACGGCGGGCGAGCACATCCACCCGCGCGAGCAACTCGCCAAAAGCAAACGGCTTGGTGAGGTAGTCGTCGCCGCCGCTCTTCAGGCCGCGGATCCGCTCGTCGACATCGGACAGCGCGCTCAGGATCAGGATGGGCGTGCGGTTGCCGGAGGTGCGCAGCGCCTCGATGATGGCCAGACCGTCCACATTTCCCGGCAGCATCCGGTCCATGATGATCACATCGTACCGCTCGCTGGCGGCGAGGAACATCCCATCGCGCCCGTTATCGGCGTGATCGGCCGTATGCCCCGCCTCCTGCAGGCCTTTGAGGACGAAGCGGCTGACCCGCTCGTTGTCCTCGACGAGCAGCAGCTTCATCGGGCGCCCTCCGGCATGGGCGGCGCGCCCTCCTCGCCCTGTCCCTGCGGCACTCTGCGGCGGCGCCCGATCCGGGAGTTGAGCCTGTCCAGGTACAGGTAGATGACCGGTGTGGTGAACAGCGTCAGCGCCTGGCTGAGCAGCAGTCCGCCCACCATGGTGTAGCCGAGCGGCTGGCGCAGCTCCGAGCCGGTGCCATGCCCGAGCGCGAGCGGCAGCGCCGAGAACAGCGCGGCCATGGTCGTCATCATGATGGGCCGGAAGCGCAACAGGCAGGCCTGGC